>NZ_PNDV01000040.1:0-105266 GCF_005930865.1 Pseudoalteromonas sp. S554
AAAATTCAGTGAAATGGGTAACTCGTCGGTCTCAGCTCTCCATTAGCCAGCAAAGGTCGTCGGTTCACTTTATATAAGCTCAGGCTCCCGCAACCACTGAAATAAAAGCACTATTAAAGTGATATGCTAAAAGCATGTTTTTTATGTCTAAAATTCAGTAATTTTTAATAGCAAAGCTGTTATTACATTTACCACATATACTATACCAATCATTTTAAATTCGTTATTACTTAACACCTCGTGCTGGGTATGTTAAAACGGCTGAAATATTTTTAAGTGTACTTTTACATGACAGAACTGTATCACTGGTTTGATTTAATCGGCATTGCTGTGTTTGCTATTTCAGGCACATTAGTGGCCTACGAAAAAAAAATGGATGGTTTTGGGGTGGTAGTATTAGCAACAGTGACCGCTATTGGTGGGGGAACTGTTCGCGATGTGATTCTAGACGTTCCTGTATTTTGGCTACATGATCAAAGCTATTTTTTTGCTATTTTAGCTGCTGTACTTATTACATCTCGGCTTATTAATAAGCAAAAGTCTATTCCGTATTACACACTTCAAATAGCAGACGCATTCGGTTTGGCTTTTTTTGCTGTAATGGGTACTCAAAAAGCACTACTTGCAGGTATGCCAGAAATGACTGCAATCATAATGGGAGTCATAACGGCTTGTTTTGGAGGCTTAATACGTGATGTACTCGCTCGCGAAATCCCTATGTTGTTAAAAGGAGAGCTCTATGCCATTACCTGTATTGCGGGTGGTATTGTTTATACACTCAGTATGTATTTTTCATTTGTGACTGAGCTGGCGATGGTATTGGCAATGTTGATGACATTATTCTTACGTTTTTCAGCAATAAAATGGAAAATCACATTACACGTTTTTAAATATCCTGACTAAACTTACTTAATCATAGGATTGATTAGGATAAGGAATGTCATTAGCTCGTATCTATTCTCGTGCTCAGGTGGGTATTAATGCCCCTGAAGTTATTGTAGAGGTTCACTTAGGAACTGGTTTACCCGCATTCCACATTGTAGGCCTTCCCGAAGCCTCTGTTAAAGAGTCAAAAGACAGAGTGCGCAGCGCGCTTGAAAACTCTCAATTTGGTTTTCCTGATCAACGTATTACTGTTAATTTAGCCCCAGCTGATTTACCCAAAGACGGTGGCCGGTTTGATTTGGCCATTGCCGTAGGCATTTTGGTAGCATCAGGGCAAATAGTGTGCCCTGATATTCATAAATATGAGTTTTACGGTGAGCTTGCACTCAACGGTGAGGTACGCGGAGTAAATGCTATTTTGCCCTCTGTGCTTGCAGCTAAGGAACAAAACCGCTGCTGTTTTTTACCCATAGCTAATGATAGCCTGGCAAGCCTTGTAAATGGCGTAAAGCGTAAAGCGGTAAGCTCTATTCAAGAAGTATGGGGTGATTTACTAAACCAACAGCCGTTGCCGTTAAATATAGAGTATCCAGACTGTACGCAAGCACCTGACTTTTTACTCGATTTGAGCGACGTAAAAGGCCAGCCCGGGGCTAAACGTGTATTAGAAATAGCCGCTGCAGGCGGGCACAACCTGCTATTTTTAGGTCCACCGGGAACCGGTAAATCAATGCTTGCTCAGCGAATGGCCACAATAATGCCGGCTATGTCTGACGATGAGGCACTTTCAACTGCCGCACTTTATTCAATTATTGGTCATTCAATCGATTTAACAAACTGGCGGCAACGCCCTTTTCGTAATCCTCATCATACCTGTTCGGCGGTTGCATTAGTAGGTGGGTCATCAAACCCTAAGCCGGGTGAAATTTCGCTGGCACACAATGGGGTATTATTTTTAGATGAACTACCAGAGTTTGAGCGTAAAGTACTCGACTCCCTTCGTGAGCCAATGGAAACCGGTACGGTAACTATTTCGCGTGCGGCGCGGCAAATGGAGTTTCCTGCACAGTTTCAGCTCATTACAGCGTTAAACCCCAGTCCTACGGGAAGCCATACCGATAAACGAGCAACACCCGATCAGGTTATACGTTATTTATCTCGTGTTTCAGGCCCTTTTGTTGACCGTATTGATTTGCAAATAGAGCTACCACGGTTAACCAGCGTTGAACTGCAAAGCACTAAGCAAGAAGAAACCAGTGCACAAGTACGTGCACGGGTAGAAGCAGCTTATTACATACAGTTAAAACGCCAAGGCAAAGTGAATGCGCGGCTAAATAATAAAGAGATGAGTATTCACTGTGAGCTTGCCCCAGCAGAACTGCAGTTTTTGGCTAAGGCCAGTGAAAAGCTGTCTTTATCACCGCGCTCTTACCATAGAGTTGTTAAGGTAGCGCGTACGATTAGCGATTTAAAAGGGAATGAAAAAATTAGTTTAGACGATTTAAAAGAGGCATTAAATTACAGAGCCTTTGAACGATTAATTGCTCAACTTACTAAGTAGCTAAAATTGAGGCTAAACTGTTTTTACTAGCTGCTATAAAGAGAGCATATAACCTTTACCGCGCACAGTGACAATACGCTTTTGATCTTTTTCATCGTTTAGTTTTTTACGTAATCGACCAATAAGAACATCGACTGTACGATCGTTAGGGCTCCAATCTGGTTGGCCTATTTCTTCAGATATTTTTTCACGTGAAGTGGCTTTACCTGCATTACTTATTAAGCAAATAAGTACTTTGTGCTCTGCTTCAGTTAAACGTGATTCAACACCCGAGGAGGTAATAAGGGTGCGATTATCGGGGTGTAATTTAAAGTCGGCGTATTCAATAAACTCTTCACTTTCGTCGCTATCCATATTAACGGCAACGCGTTTATACAAAGCGCGCATGCGCAGTTCAAGCTCAAGCAAATCAACAGGCTTACAAATATAGTCGTCAGCACCTTGGGCAAGGCCTGCTATTCGATCTGCTTGTGAATCACGACTAGAAAGCACAATAACACCAATATCTGTTAGTGTGTTAAGTTCTTTGGCGAGCTGAAGGCCGTCTATTTTAGGCAGTACAATATCAATAATAGCGAGGGTAAATGCATCACGCAGGTTTACTCGCTGCCTAACGATGCTCAATGCATCAGCGCCAGTTGAGTCTACTTCTATTGTAAATTCGGTCTCTGCAAAGTGATTTTGAATGCGTTTAACGAGTATTTCATCGTCTTCAACCAATAAAACATTAATAGCCATAGTACTTTATTTTAAATGCTTGTAGCTTTGTATGGTAGCACCATTAGGTAAATACTGAGAAGGGGTTACATGCTAGTTTTAAGTAACTTAATATTTCAAAAATATTAAAATAATTATAAAAAAATCAAAAAAGCGCCCCATATTCAAGGGCGCTTTTCATAAAGATATAAAATTCCGGTTTAAATTACTTATTTTCGTACATAGAATCCCACCATTGTGGTTCGTCTTTTAGTTTTTTATCAAAAAATGCCAACATAGTATTCCACCAGTTAAAGCGTTTATCGCGCGCAAAAATTTGATGATCAGCACCTTTGTACTCAATAAGCTCCACGTCTTTATTTAGTAGTTTAAGTGCGGTGTACATTGTTAAGCTCTCGCCTACGGGTACGTTAGTATCACTGTCACCATGAATAAGCAGTAATGGTGTGGTTACTTTGTCTGCATGAAATACCGGACTATGTTGGCTATACAGATTGGCGTTATTCCATGGGAAGCTGTTTTTAGATGCTTCACCAGAGTATAAGTAGCCCCACCACCCTTCGCCCCAATAAGAGGTTAAGTTTGAAATACCCGCGTGGGAAATAGAGGCGCTAAATAAATCGGTTTTTGTTGCCAATAGCATGGTCATAAAGCCACCATAAGAGGCACCTAAATTACCGACCTTAGTGTTATCTACGTAGTCGTATTGTTTCAAAAAAGCCTGTGTTCCTTCGATAATATCGTCGGCGGTGTAATCACCCCATGCATTGACGTGTTGTGCTGAGAACTTTTGTCCAAAACCAGTCGCGCCAGTAGGTTGCACTACATAAACCACATAGCCGTTTTCGGCCCATAAGTTAAATGGGTAACGGCCAGTAAAACCACGGGTAACGGGTGATGTACCACCGTAATAATAAACAAGAGCAGGGTACTTTTTAGTTTTATCTAGGTTACTTGGCACATAAACACGCCCGGTTATTTCAACACCACTTTTATTAGTAAAGTTAAATTCTTCAAGGGTGGGTATTGTTGTATTGGCATAAGCAATTGGTTTTGAATCCCAAATAAGATCGGTTTTGTTTTTACTGATATTAAGGCGTTTGAGCTGTTGCGGTGCTAAAGCACTTGTGCCGGTGATTAACACTTGTGAATTGCGCCCATGTGAAACGCTAAATTTTTCTACAATATCCACATTGGTATTTAACTTTTTAAAGCGCTGCTTACTGAGGTCGAATAGATACAATGGCTGAGTGTCTTTTTCGGTCACTTTAAGTACCGCATCGCCGTTTTCTAATACGCTTAGCTGACTAATCGATGGGTCGAATTGTTTACTGAGCGCAGTGACATTTTTTCCGTTGTTAGTTAACAGGTAAAGCTGTCCGTCGTAGTTATTAGCAAGCATTGACTTTGGCAACGCTCTGCCAGCGCCATTTTTAAAGTCGGGACCTGCAACAACATACACGTCTTTGTTTGCGTATTTTGCTTGGTTAAATGTTTTAAATTTACCAAGTGACAAGAGCTTGTTTGATTTTATATCCAGCTCGACGAGCTCTGTCTCAGGGTGAGTAGACGCTTGCATAGCCATAACCGAACGGCTCATTAATATTTTTCCACGCGTACTATTTAAATCTTCAAAGCTATGAGAAAGCGGGCCTTGGCTAAGTGCTTTTGTTAAGCCACTTTTAGTATCAAGCATATAAAGTTGGCTGGTGGTGCGCGCGTATGACCAACGATCTTGAAGGCCTTTATAATGCTTGGTTAAGTTGTTGCTACTCTCTGGTGATTTTGACCAGCTAAATACTAGGCTGGTGTCGTTAAAAAAGGTGAAGCCACTGGCGCCGGCTAAGTCGTTTGCCAGTGTTTTAATGGCTAAACTTTTTCGATTAAGTTGTTTAAGCTCACCCTTTAATAAATACACTAAGTACTGATTATCTGGGCTCCAAATAATGTTGCTTGGTTGCCCATCTTCAAATCGATATACAGTTGAGTTGTCGGTATTTTTTAACTCGGTAACCAAGTTGGCTTGATTTTGAGTTTTATCGTCGTAAGTGCGCTTAGTGGTTATGTATTGCTCTGCGTTAGGCGCTAAAGATATATTACTCATGGTTGGCGCATCAAACAGTTGCTTTGCTGATAAGCGCTTTGTGTATGATGTATTTAGCGTAATTTTATCAGTGTCACTCTTAGGGGTGAAATCAATAACCACATCATTCCAGTTTGCGACTTGTTGCGCCAAAATAATAACGCTGTGGGTAGAGTTAGTTAATGCAAGCTTATAACTGTTTTTATCCCCTTTTTGGGGTTCGCCATTAATAAATAATTGCCCCTTTTCAATCCCTTTTAATGTTAAGGTGCCTTGTGTAAAACGCTCTGTTTCAATATTAAATTTTAGTGCTTGCAGTCCGCCAAGGGTGAGTGCGCTTACTTTATTGAATGGCTGCCAGCTTTGTTTTTTACCGAAAATAGAAAAACTGTCTGAGTTTGCTTGTAATTGTGGCAAAAGGTTGTTGATAATGGCTGAGCCATGCGGCGTTTGAAAAGGTTTTAATTGCATATCTTCGGCCAAGGGGCCGATAAACTGAATTTTTGATTTGTCCAATGGTTCAGCAATTGCTGCAAAGCTTAAACTGCTAAAGGCTAATAAACCTAAGGCTCGTTTAAATTGCTTGTTGCGGTAAAACCAAGGTGCATTAAATTTCATTATTGTGCCTGTTATTATTGGGTATTTGGTCAAATATAGCATGTATTGTTACCATGCTCACATACCCAATATAAAGGAGAAAAAGTGACTTTACTGATTGTTTATATGGTTGTGGCCATTGTTATTTCGTTTTTGTGCTCTGTGATGGAAGCGGTGCTGCTAAGCATTTCGCCAAGCTATGTTGCATCACTCAGAAAAGAGCAGCCTGTGCTTGCTAAGCAGCTTGAAAAACTAAAAAATAATATAGATCAGCCACTGGCAGCCATTTTGACTTTAAACACCATCGCGCATACAGCGGGTGCAGCGGGTGTAGGAGCGCAAGCGGCCGTGGTTTTTTCTGATGCTGCAGTGGGGATTGCCTCAGCAATTATGACCTTACTGGTATTAATCCTTTCTGAAATTATTCCAAAAACTCTGGGTGCTAATTACTGGCGAGCCTTAACGCCAAGTGTTACCTACTCTTTACGGTTTTTGGTAATTTCGCTAAAGCCCTTTGTATGGTGTGCGCAAAAGTTAACAAACCTAATGGGGCCAAAGCACGACGAGGCTTACTATATTCGCCAAGAAATAGAAGCCATGGCCGATATTGGCACTGAATCGGGCGCTTTGCACGAAGATGAGTCTGAAATTATTCGTAATCTTTTACATTTTAGGCATGCAAAATTGTCTGATTTAATGACGCCGCGCACAGTTATTTTTAAAGTACATAAAGACTTAACAGTAAACCAATATTTAAATGAGCACGGTTCGTCATCGTTTTCCCGCGTATTAATATTTGATAAAGATGCCGACGACATTGTCGGTTTTGTGCATAAAAACGATATTATGTTGGCGTATCATCGTTTAGGCACCGATTATAAAATCAGTAAACTGATCAAACCAATCTATACAGTACCCACATCTCAAAATGTATCGTCATTATTGCAAACGCTACTAACTCAGCGTACGCACATATGTTTAGTCGTGGATGAATACGGAGAAGTGCGCGGCATAGTAACGCTTGAGGATATGATTGAATCACTAATGGGCTTAGAAATAGTCGACGAACGCGATCAGTCAACCAATATGCGTGCAGTGGCAAAGCAACGCTGGCGTAAGCGTTTGGCCAGCAGTGCGCATATTGTAAGTGAAGAAGACGAACATCCTGAAGAAGAAAAGTAGCCTTTCGCTCGCAACGTTAGCTATTGTTAGGTACTTAAATTTAATACAATAGTTAACGTCTGCCCTCGTGTTTTTTTAGCCAAACGGTATACTAGCGCGATTATTTTAAATGGCTTTAATTATGATAAGAATAGACCTCACCTTGGCTGATCAGCCATTTTCATTAATGGTTTCTGGGCAGCAAATAGTACAAGTATTTCATAACCAGCAAGCTATTGCGTTTGATACTCCTCGAGAACATTACTATCAATTTAACTTTAAAGATAAATTAATAGGCATAGATACCAGCACAACTGCCGAGCAAAGTATTTCGTTATTTGTAGATGAGCAATTTGCTACTCAGCTCGCTTTACCAGCCCCAGTTAATGGTGAACCTAAAAGAGGTTTTTTAGGTTTTGCTGCGTTAGGTTTTAAACTATTTAAAAGCGCAAAAGTAGTAAAGGCTGCGTTGGCAGGTGCATCTGTTGCTGGGTATGCCTGGTTATTTAGCATTGAATTTGCGCTTATGCTTATTGCGTGTTTAGTGGTGCATGAGTATGGGCATGTAAGAGCTATGAAGTACTTTGGCATAAAAACCAAAGGTATTTACTTAATCCCATTTGTGGGTGGCTTAGCTGTCAGTGACGATAAAATAACAACCCGCTGGCAAGATGTGGTCATATCGCTCATGGGGCCTGCTTTTGGCTTAATAACCTCTGTGTTGGGTGTTGTTTTATATTACGCCACGGAGATGGACATATTTGCCGGTGTTGCGGTATTAAGCGCACTACTTAACTTATTTAACTTACTGCCTATTTTACCGCTAGATGGTGGGCATGTATTAAAGAGTATCAGCTTTTCTATGCGCTCATGGATTGGACTAAGTGTATGCTTGCTGGGTGTGTTTTTTGGCTTATGGCTTAGTTATACATTTGGCTTAATGTTACTGGTGTTCTTTTTATTTGTTGGCGCATTGGAAATTATATTTGAATGGCGCGGACGACATTACTCGCATTTAATACCACTAGATAAATACGGACAAGGCTTTTCAGCGGTCATGTACGCACTTGTAGTTGCAGGGCATGTAGCAGTGATGATGCATTTTGCAGATTCTGACAACCCAATACTTAGTTTGCCGATGACGATTTTATCTAGTTAACGACAAAAAACAGTATGGTAAGTTTAAAAAATGCGCAGGTTTCGGTTTTTTTGTTCGGTTATTGCTCTTTTTAAAGGTTTTTGTATGTTTGTTGTTTTTTTGTAACTGGAGATGTAGTGTTCTGATATCAGGGTTGTTCAGGGATGTTATTTAGAAAGGAAGCTATCGCTCAGCAAAGTGAGCGTTTAACGGGGGCGATTACCCTCGCCCAACCTTTATCAATAAAATTAACTGTGCTTATTTTGGCTTGTGTGGCTATTGCAGTTATTAGCTTCTTGTTTACTGCTGAATACTCTCGTAAAGAAACCGTGCGCGGGTTTTTAATGCCCAACAAAGGGGTGATCCAGAGCTTTGCTAATCAAGGCGGCATGATTGAGCAGTTATTTGTACAAGAGGGTGATGCTGTTATAAAAGGTCAGCCACTGGCGACTATTATTGTACAACAAAATAACAGCCAAGGGGTTGCATTAAGTACCCAGCTTGTTGAGCAGCTAAGTATGCAAATACAGCTGCTTAATGACGAAATCACACAAAATCATACCTTACAAAAGCAAGAGTCACTAAACTTGCAAGCGCAAAAACGTGCACTGACTAATGAACAAGCTGCATTACAAAGCCAGCTAAAACTTACCGATGAAAAACTAGCACTACTTAACCGCCAGCAGAGCAACCTTAATCAACTTAATAAAAATGGCTTTTTATCAAACATAGAGCGCGAGCAACAACAGCAAGCCCTGCTAGATGCCAAACAAGAAAAACAAAACCTAGCGCGTTTGCTGATGCAGCAAGAAAACCAGTTAAGCCAACTAAGCTTTAACATTGCCAACGTACCCCAGCAGTATACTTTGCGTATAAATAGCCTTAAACGCCAGCAAGCGGATATTCAAAACCAGCTCACACAAATTAAAAGTAACTATCAATACACCATCACCGCAAGTAATAGCGGTACGGTTACTGGGATTCAAGTGGTTGAGGGTGAAACGCTCACCCAAGCCAAACCGCTACTGCATATTATTCCCGAAGGTTCTGAGCTAGTAGCAGAGTTGCTGCTACCAACACGCTCAGCAGGTTTTATACAGCTTGGTAACGATACGCGTTTGCGCTTTGATGCCTTTCCTTATCAGCGCTTTGGCTTCATTAACAGTAAAATTAGTCGGATTGATAAGGCGCTTATTACCCCAAACGAAATACGCTTGCCTATCGCACTGCAAGAGCCAGTATACCGCTTGCGAGCAACACTCAGCCAACAACAAATGCAGGCTTATGGTAAGGCATTTGAGCTTAAAAGTGGCATGTTGTTTGAGGCAGATATTATGCTAGAGCAGCGCACATTAATTGAATGGTTACTCGAGCCACTGTATAGCCTAAAAGGACGGGTAAGTTAATTGTAGCAACAAAGAAAAATTTAAAAGTTCTGGTGGTTTGCTAAATGCAAACAACCGATAAAGACGGCCAGCTTTAGTTAACTTTAGCGAGCAGCTAAAGCCAGCCTATTAACCGCTCACCTTTATTGAAGGGGAGCATATTAACAACCCGACGACTTAACTAAAAAGCGTCGGATACATGGAGTATAACATTATGCGTGAATTAAACGTAAATGAAATTCAAGAAGTGAATGGTGGAGTTGTATTTTTAGTTCCCCCATTATTAACATTCGCTGTTAAAGTTACAGGGATTAGCATTGGTACAATTGCTGCATCTATTGCTACCTTCTCAGCATATCAGTCATTGAAGTAGGGGGATTTATGAGAGAGTTAACTGCGAGTGAATTGACTCAAGTTGATGGTGGTGTTTCTAGTCGCACTGTTGCAGCTGGTGCTAGAATACTTGGTCGTGCGTTGTTGAGTGGAATTGCTATCGGAACAGGTGTTGGTATTGCGGTTGGTGTGGCAATGATCGCATATGATGTTTATCAAATGCAAAAGTAAACATTTTTTAAGGCTACTTTGTAGCCTTTAATTTATTTCAATGTAAGGTACTAAGATGAATGCAATTATTAAAAAACCTTATAGTTTTTCAATCTCATTAGTCTTTCTAATATTAGGTGCGTTTCTTGTTAATGATGGAGAGTTTATTTTTTCTGGCTTATTTTTTGTTCTGGGTTCCTTTAGCTTATTTTATTCAATTATTAGGCTTAATTTAATATTATTTCAAATATTTCAGATTTTTATATATATAGGTATTGCAAGTTTCTATATGGTTATCATATCAGCATTAAGTTTTTCCTTATTTATTATTGCAGGACTTTCAATACTAATGCTTCACCTCACACTCAAGTACGTTCGTAAGATAGAGTATGAATAATCTAAATTTCTCTATAGGCAAAAGCACCCCTCTACTACTCCAATCCGAAATAGCTGAATGTGGCCTTGCTTCTATGGCCATGGTGGCGTGTTATCACGGTCATAGGCTGGATATGCCAGCCATGCGTAAGCGCTTTTCGGCTAATTTAAAGGGGATGAACTTACAACAGCTGATTGAGTTGGGTGATAACTTGGGACTCGCCAGTCGTGCGCTACAATGCCCACTTGATGAAGTCCATAAATTACAAACGCCCTGTATTTTACATTGGGATTTAAATCACTTTGTGGTGCTGACCAAAGTATCTGGTAAAGAAGCTGCAGCTAAGTTTGCTATTAACGACCCTGCTGTGGGTAAGCTTAGTTTAAGCGCGGAAGAGTTTAGTAAACACTTTACCGGCATTTGTTTAGAGCTGACTCCAACCAGCAAGTTTGAAGCCAAACAAGAACAAGCAAGAATGAAGTTTACTCAGCTTTGGAGCACCATGAAGGGCTTAAAGGCAGGGTTGCTAAAACTGATTGCGTTATCACTGGTATTGCAATTATTTGCTTTGATGACCCCTTATTACATGCAGTGGGTGGTGGATGAAGTACTAATTAGTTTTGATGAATCGTTATTAACGGTGCTTGCGATGGGGTTTGCGCTGATTGCGATTATTTCCGTGGTGACTAATGCGGTGCGCAGCTGGTTGATTTTACGGCTTTCGAGTTTGCTCAATATGCAAATGGGTGTGAACTTACTTAGGCACTTATTACGCCTTCCCATGAATTATTTTGAGTCACGCCATGTTGGCGATATCGTCTCACGCTTTGGCTCCTTGGCCCAAATACGCGAGCGCATAACTACAGGGTTTGTCGAAACACTGGTTGATGGCGTCATGGCTATTACCGTCCTCTTTATGATGCTAATTTATTCGCTGAAACTCACTGCGGTCGTTGTCGGTGCAATTGTACTATATACCTTAGTGCGTTTGGCGCTTTACAGGCCACTGCACCAAGCCACTGAAGAAATGATCCAAAACTCTGCCAAAGAGCAATCAAACTTTTTAGAAAATATTCGCGGTATGCAAACCATCAAACTGTTTGGTAATGAATCGCAGCGCCAAGGTATTTGGCAAAACCGCTATGCAGAGGTAATAAATAGTGAAATCCGTTTAGGGCGGTTAAACATCAGTTTTGATTCATTTAATAAGCTGTTATTTGGCCTTGAAAATGTATTGGTGATTTACTTTGCTGCATTACTAGTTATGAGCAATAGCTTATCTGTTGGTATGGTACTGGCGTTTATTGCTTATAAAAACCAACTGACTAGCCGCTTTGCTAATTTAATTGAGCAAATTATTCAGTTTAAAATGATGCGCTTACACCTTGACCGTATTGCTGATATTGCTCTTACCAAGCAAGAGGCTAATCGTGACGGTGAAATAGTCTATAGCGGTGATGACGAAGGTAAAGTAAAAGGCCAACTGACGCTTGACAATATTTGCTTTAGTTACAGTGAAGAGCAAGCGCCGATTTTAAATAATGTTAACTTAACGCTGAATGCGGGTGACTCGATTGCGATTACAGGCCCATCAGGTGCGGGTAAAACCACCTTGATGAAAATTATGCTCGGGTTATTACAACCTACCTCAGGTAAAGTGCTGCTTGATGGTAAAGATATTACCCAGCTTGGCCTTAAAAATTACCGCAAACAAATAGCTGCCGTGATGCAAGATGACACGCTATTAGCAGGCTCAATCGCCGATAACATCAGCTTTTTTGACCCACAGCCCAATTACCTAAAAATAGAGCAGTGCGCCCATCATGCGGCAATTCATGATGATGTCACCAAAATGACGATGGGTTACAACTCACTAGTGGGTGATATGGGTTCAAATTTATCCGGTGGGCAAGTACAGCGATTGTTACTGGCGCGAGCGTTATACCAGTCGCCCTGCGTGTTGTTTATGGACGAAGCAACTAGCCATTTAGATAAAGATAACGAGGCGAAAATAAGTGAGCAAATTCAGCACTTACCAATCACACGGATTATGATTGCTCATCGTCAAGAAACTATTAATATGGCTGGCAAAGTCTATCACTTAAATGAAGGTGAATTAGTGGATTTAGACCAGCAAAGTGAGAGTGCTTAAAGCGATGAAGGTGTGCGTATATTGCACGCCTTTTTATTATGTTTACAGTTAGTAAAAGCTCAATACCAGCGATATAAACACCCCAGTAATAATTAGTTGTACCACGCAAAAGCCCATAATATCTCTTGCCTTTAGGCCCGCTATAGCCAATACGGGCAGTGCCCAAAAAGGTTGAATTAAATTGGTCCACGCATCGCCCCATGCCACAGCCATAGCAACACGGGATATATCGGCGCCCAGCTCTTGCGCTGCGGGTATTACAATAGGTGCCTGTACAGCCCATTGTCCGCCACCGGAGGGCACAAACATATTAACGAGTCCTGCACTAATAAAACTATAAAATGGCAAGCTATCGGCATCCGCAATGGCAATAAAGCCTTGTGATATTTGTTGTGCTAATCCTGTATCGACCATGACCGCCATAATACCGGCATAAAAAGGGAACTGAATTACAATTCCCGCACCACTCGGAATTGCTTGTTGTAAGCTATTAAGCACATTGTGAGGAGTTTGATGTAGCGTAATAGCTAAAAATAAAAACAGGGCAATTACACTATTGAGGTTTAAGCCGCCACCAGAGATAAAAAAGTAATAGCTTAAGTAGGCAAGCCCCATTAAGCCAATGCCCATACCTAGCAGTTTGCTTTGTTCTAAATGTTGCGAAGGACGCGTTATTTTACTTGTTGCAGGTGTGCGGGTGTTTAATAGGGTTGGATCGATATAAACGCTGTCGTTGTCATTGGGTAACATGTAGCGATTTACTAATGGGACGATAATAAATAAACCAATCAAAATGGCAATATTAAAACCTGCAAATAAGGTTTGATCTGTACTCACAATACCCATACTTGCCTGTGAAAAGTGTCCTGGTGTTGCAATAGTTAGCGGAATTGAACCTGCAAGGCCGCCATGCCATACAACAAAGCCAGTATAGGCACTAGCTACTAATAATCGATAATCTACACGGGTATGTTTTGCAATAGCTTTGGCAAACAATGCACCAATAACAAGGCCAAATCCCCAGTTTAGCCAGCTCGCTAAAAGTGAGATAAAAGTAACTAATATAATTGCTTTAGGCGCGGTGTTGGCTAAGGTTGCTAGTTTCTCTAATACTTTGCTAATGAGAGGTGTACTTGCCAGCATGTAGCCTGTAATAAGTACAAGCAGCATTTGCATAGCAAAGCTCAATAGGTTCCAAAACCCATTGCCCCACGCGTGCAGTACATTAATACTGCTGGAAGGGGTAAATATACTGGCAGCGGCAAATGTAATAAGTGTAAGCAAAATTACAAATATAAATGGGTCGGGTAGGTAACGCTCAACCAGTTTTGTAAATGGGGTGGCTATTCTATTAAGCATAAAAATACAGTTTAGTGTTTGTTTGTAGATTAATTAATCACGAAATGTGGTTATGTGCAAATCACAATTAGTATTACAGGGGACAGTTTTATACTGTCTATACCTTAAACGTTGATTAAAACTAAGGCATACAGTAACGTACTGTTTATAGATAATTTAATAACAAAGATTTTGTATTATGCCGGTGATATTTAAAAGGTTAGCGTTACTTGTTCGCGCTCATATTGATCAATTGAGCTGGCAAGCAGTGACCTTTGCAATTTTAACTCATATGCTCGTAACCTGGTTGCTACTGTATGCTGCTAATGAACAGGCGTTAACCTCTATAACCACTTTTTTTTACTATTACACAGTGACAACGTCAACAGTAGGATATGGTGATTTTAGCCCGACAACAGAGCTTGGTCGATGGGTGGTTGCTTTAATACAAATTCCGTTTGGTTTAGCTTTATTTGGTGTTTTGCTTGGAAAAGCAGGGCAAACTGTTACTTATTTAATTAGGCACGCTATGACTGGTGATAAAGATTTTGCTCACAGTAATAACCACATCATTATTTTTGGTTGGCACGATACCAGAACTAAAAAAATGATTGATTACATTTTGGCGGATACAAAGCGCACTGAACGTCGTATTTTACTCGCGGTAACAGAGCAGATGGATCATCCGTTTTTAGCAAATGAGCAGGTTGATTTTGCGCGTCTTTCTAGCTTTACTGATTTAGCAGAGTTAGAGCGTGTAGCAATAAGTCACGCCGATAAAGTAATTATTGATGGGCAAGACGACGACCAAACATTTACTACTGCGCTGCGTATTAGCCGCTTAGTAAAAGATGAGTGTCATATTAGTGCTCACTTTTTAGATGAAACCAAGGTCGATATGCTACTGGAGCATTGTCAAAATATAGAATGTAGCAGTGCTAAGTCGGCTGAAATATTAGTTCGTTCAATGCAAGACCCCGGCTCTAGTCGAGTACAAGAAGAACTGCTTTCTACATTACATGGTGATACACAATTTAGCTTAAAAGTACCCAGTGGCTGTAAGGAAATGGAATTTGGCACCTTGTTTCATCATTTTAAAAGGCAGCACGACGCTATTTTGTTGGGTGTTGCACATAACTTGAGTGCTCAAAATATGGACTTAAATCCACCTTTGGATTATAAAGTGAGTGAAGGTGATATTCTCCACTATATTTCTGTTGAGCGTGTATTGAGCGGCGAAGTTGATTGGTCAAGCTTGGAAAAATAATGAATGAAGTTATATTTTTAATTGTTATTTTAAGTGCGTACATTTTACCTGTAGTCATTGTACTAAACAGTAAACGTACGCAAGGCCACGAAAAAAACGGTTGGCTCATCGGTATCATCTTTTTTTCGTGGTTAGGGCTCATTATGTATTTTGCCATTGTGCCCAAGCACGGGCACAAAAAGAAAAAAGCAGTAAAAAAATAAGTACGGCGTTACAACTTTACTCTTTAGCCATATTCATAATTTCATTCCAATCATGCTCTGTTACGGGCATAACCGATAATCTTCCTGCTTTTTTTAGTGCCAACTCTGTAATACTGTCGTTTGCTTTTATAGATTTTAAGCTAACCATTTTATTCAAATGTTGGTGGTAGGTTACGTCAACGACTACCCAACGCGGTGAATCGCTGGTGGCTTTAGGGTCATAATAATCGCTATTTAGGTCAAATTGAGTAGGATCTGGATAGGCTGCGCTTGTTATCTTTGCTATACCCGCTACACCTACGTTTTTGCAGCTTGAGTGATAAATCATCACTAAATCGCCTTCTTTAACATCATCACGCAAAAAGTTTCGGGCTTGGTAATTTCGTACACCTTCCCATAATGTTGTTTGATTAGGTGCGTGTTTTAGGTCGTCAATTGAAAAAGCATCGGGTTCGGTTTTAAACAGCCAGTAAGCCATAGTTGTATTCCTAACAAAGATTTACATAGTTGTAGTCTATAGTATCATTAAGTTATTAGGGAATTGAGGAACATATAATGAGCCAAGTTTTAGATGATTTATTATCGTTATTAACACTTGAAGAAATAGAGCAAGGGTTATATCGAGGGCAAAGCCAAGATTTGGGTTTTAGAGCTGTTTTTGGTGGTCAGGTTATGGGGCAAGCGCTATCAGCAGCGAAGGAAACCCTTCCGGCTGGACGTATTGTTCACTCTTTACATTCTTACTTTTTACGCCCAGGGGATGCTGCTAAACCTATCGTTTACGATGTTGAAACTATTCGCGATGGCAAAAGCTTTAGTACCCGTCGTGTAAGTGCAATTCAATACGGCAAGCCTATTTTTTATATGACTGCATCTTTTCAGGCGGTTGAAGACGGACTTTCGCATCAGGCAACGATGCCAGATGTACCGCAACCGGAAGAGCTACGTTCGTCGCTTGAGTTTTATCAAGAAAATGCTGAGCATATACCCGAGGTGATTCGTAATAAATTTATTCGCGAAATGCCTATCGAAATGCGCCCTGTGACATTTCATAACCCCTTTAAACCAGAAGCGATTGAGCCAGTTAAACATATTTGGTTTAGAGCAAATGGTGATATGCCCGATGATCAGCGTATTCATAATTACCTATTGGCTTATGCGTCTGACTTTGAGTTTTTACCAACGGCATTACAGCCGCATGGCGTGTCGTTTATGCAGCCAAATATGCAGGTTGCAACAATTGACCATGCAATGTGGTTTCATCGCTCGTTTAGATTAGACGACTGGATTTTATACACCATAGACAGCCCGAGTGCGAGCTCAGGCAGAGGGCTGGTAAGAGGGCAATTTTTTGATCGCCAAGGCAACTTGGTTGCCTCAACAATTCAAGAAGGGGTTATGCGTCAGCGCTAACCCTATCTATGTATAGCGGCTAGTTACACTGGTCTTGAACAATGTCGCTAATCGATTGCCATATACGGGCAGGTAGCAATGTTTTAAGTTGTGAATAGGTTTCGCACAATTGCGTACTGCCCACCAAGCCATTGTCGCCTTCTGTAACAAGCCCTTCACCACGTAAGTTATCGATAAAACCAACCAGTACTTTTTTATCAAAAAACTCCGGTGTTTTAATGCCGTGTAACGTGCCTAAGCGATCTGCTAATACTTGGCTTTCTCGCTCAAGCTCAGCCTTTTCAATGCCATTACTCGTTTGTATAAAACCAATCACAATGGCGTAGCGTTGCAGAGTGAAGCTCAATGCTCGCCCTAGCATTTCTAATTTTGCTAAGCAGTCGTTGGTATTAGTAATGTGTATATTGTCGCCATCAAATTCAATTAAGTTTTGATCAGCAAAATTGGCCAAGATACGCGTAATGTAGTTTTCATCAAGGGGCTGTAAATACCATTCTTTGGCAAATAGCGGATAAAACGAATGTACTAATTGTTCACATTGCTTAATTGTTGTTGTGTGCTGCTTAAATAAGTGCAATGCCAACAAGCTAGGCACCGCAAATAGATGCAAAATATTGTTACGGTAATAATTAAAGAGTGTTTTTTCTTTATCGCTAATGGCAATAATTTCGCCAAACTCATCACTTATCACATCAAATTTGTTAAGTTTTAAGGCATGTGTAAGAAGTTGCTCAGGCGTTTCGTCAGGCGCAGTTACTTTATCGCTATAACTTGCATCACGCTGCAGGCGTAAGTAAAAATCGAGCTGAGCTAATAGCTTTGGTTTACTTAAAGCGTGCTTGTCGTTTACTAGCAATACCATTGCTAATAAGTTAACAGCATTTAATGCAGCTGCATTATTAATTTTAACCATAACTTGGTCTGCTAAGGCTGCAACTTGTGGGCCTAACCACTGAGGTTTTTGTACGTTAGTTGGGTGAACCGCGTCGCGCCAGTCGGGTTGGTTATCATTTAAATATTGGTTAACCGAAATAGGATCGCCAAAATTTAGGTAACCACGTCCGTAGTTTTTAAGGTTTTTTATCGCTTTAAAAATACCAAATACCGACTCGCCTTTCTTATCTTTTCCAGCAAGCTCTTTAAGGTACGTATTTATTTCCATGACATGTTCGTAGCCAATATACACAGGGACTATTGATACTGGTCGATCGATACCGCGTAGCATGGCTTGAAAGGTCATTGCAAGCATACCTGTTTTGGGCGGTAACAAACGCCCAGTACGGCTACGCCCGCCTTCTGTGTAAAACTTAACTGAGTAACCTTTAATAAATAACTGACTCAAATATTCTTTAAAAATAGCTGAGTACAGTTTATTGCCTGCAAACGAGCGGCGAATAAAAAACGCACCCGAGCGGCGAAATATGCCACCGGCAGGAAAAAAGTTAAGGTTAACACCTGCGGCTATATGCGGTGGCACCAAACCTAAATGGTAAATAGAGTAAGTAAGAAGCAAGTAGTCCATATGGCTACGATGACAAGGCATGTAAATAATTTCATGGCCTTTATTAGTTAGTTCATGCAATTGCTCTGTGTGTTTTATGTGTATGCCGTTGTATAGCTTATTCCAAAGCCATGTTAAAAAGCGATCAGCAACGCGTATCATTGCTTCAGAATAGTTTGCGGCTATTTCATCAAGTAGCTTAAGCGCATTTTGACGAGCTTCGGTTTGGCTAATATTTTTAGCTTTTGCTTCATCTTGAATGGCTTTTTTTATTGTTGGTGAAGCAAGAAGAGAGTTAAACAATTGCTCGCGCGATGGCATTTTTGGGCCTGTGGCTGCCAGTTTTTGACGCTTAAAGTGAACCCGGGCAACACGTAGTAATTTTTGTGGTAGCTCATTTACATCAGCTTTTTCATTTACAATAAGTGATAAGTCGAGTGGTTGGCTAAAGCGAATAAAGTTGTCGCGACCAGAAAACAACACAACAAAAAACTTTCTAAACCAGCTTGGTGTAACCGAATGCGTTATTAAAGTACGTAATCCTGGTTTTTCTTTACCTGGATCGCGTCCCCATAAAATAGTTGCAGGTATCACTTGTACATTTTTTTGGCCACTATTTATAAGGTGATCAATTATTTGTTTGCCTTGTGCCAGTGCATTGGTTGGTTTTGCTGTATCGCCAAATAAAGGTGGTGGATTTTTAATACCAATAAATCGCTCTAAATGTTCATCACCTAATATTTGCTCTTCAGTAGGACTAGGTAAGCCGTGTTTTTTACAAGCATGAGCCAGCGCCGCAAGATCAAAACGAGAGTTTAAGCGCACTATATAAAATGTAGGGTAATCAGGATTTAAATCGTACTGTTTAATAGGGTTTTCTGGAAGGACTTTGCTTTTAACAAATAAGCGACTGAATCCAGCAGATAAAACGTTTAAACAATAATTAAAAATACGCATCGACTCACCATATTGAGGGTGTTAAAAAGCAAAATTAGCGTGATAGGATACCATATTATCTAAAAAATCGCTTCTTTACGAAATGAGATTAGTTAATGCAGCTATTGACCCGCATTGAAAAATTTAGTTCCAGTATAGTCACACAATATAAGCTGGCACTTATTTAGACGAATTAATCATTGATACTTTGTTTTGAATTAGTTGTTGCATTTATCACCAATACCTCTATAATACGCAGGCTTTCAAAATTCCCCCGGGAACTTGGAAGGATAAATTAAGCTTGGATTTCAAGCTAATAAACAGGAGTTCCGATTTGGAACTCAACGTAGATATAATCAAACAGCCGACATCTTAATAATTAAGATTGTTTCGGTCGTTTTTTTATGCTCTTTTAAATGCTCTTTATATTGAGGTTAAGAATGTCAAATCAACGCATTCGTATTCGCCTAAAAGCTTTTGACCACCGTTTGATTGACCAATCAACGGCAGAAATCGTGGAAACTGCGAAACGCACTGGCGCACAAGTACGTGGTCCAATCCCACTACCTACACGCTTTGAACGTTTTACTGTACTTACTTCACCGCACGTAAACAAAGATGCGCGTGATCAGTACGAAATCCGCACCCATAAACGTCTGATAGACATCGTAGAACCAACTGACAAGACTGTTGACGCGCTTATGCGTTTAGATCTTGCTGCTGGTGTTGATGTTCAAATCAGCCTGGGTTAATCGGAAGATTAGAGAGGTTTTAGGAAAATGGCATTAGGTCTAGTCGGTCGTAAAGTGGGTATGACACGAATCTTCACTGAAGATGGTGTATCTATCCCTGTGACAGTTATTGAAGCGACACCTAACCGCATTGCTCAGATCAAATCTGACGCAACAGACGGTTATAACGCGCTTCAAGTAACCGCAGGCACTAAAAAAGCAAGTCGTGTAAACAAAGCTTCAGCGGGTCACTTCGCTAAAGCTGGCGTTGAAGCGGGTCGCGGTCTGTGGGAATTCCGCCTTAACGGTGGTGAAGGCGATTTTGAAGTAGGCGCAGAGCTTACTGTTGAGTTATTCAACGAAATCAACAAGGTTGACGTAACCGGTACTTCTAAAGGTAAAGGTTTCCAAGGTGGTGTTAAGCGCTGGAATTTCAGCATGCAAGACGCTACACATGGTAACTCTCTATCTCACCGTGCTCCTGGTTCAATCGGTCAAAACCAATCACCTGGTAAGGTGTTTAAAGGTAAGAAAATGGCCGGTCATATGGGTGCTGAGCGTGTAACGACTCAAAACTTAGAACTAGTTCGCGTTGACGCTGAGCGTAACTTGCTTTTAGTGAAAGGTGCAGTACCTGGATCTATCGGCGGTGACGTTATCGTTAAACCAGCTGTTAAAGCATAAGTCCTGGAGATTTAGTGATGGAATTAGCAATCAAAGACGCTTCTGGCGCTCTTGAAGTTTCTGAAGCTACTTTTGGACGTGAGTTTAACGAAGCATTAGTACACCAAGTAGTTGTTGCTTACGCAGCAGGTGCTCGTCAAGGTACTCGTGCTCAGAAGACACGTTCTGAAGTAAGCGGTGGTGGTAAAAAACCATGGGCTCAAAAAGGTACTGGCCGTGCACGTGCTGGTACAATCCGTAGTCCAATTTGGCGTTCAGGTGGCGTTAGCTTCGCAGCTAAACCACAAGACCACAGCCAAAAAGTAAACCGTAAAATGTACCGTGGTGCGATCAAAAGCATCCTATCTGAACTAGTTCGTCAAGAGCGTTTAATCGTTGTTGAAAGTTTTGGTCTTGAAGCACCAAAAACTAAAGATCTAGTAGCTAAGCTAAAAGAGCTTGAGCTTAAAGATGTACTTATCGTGACTGAAGAAGTAGATGAAAATCTTTTCTTATCAGCACGTAACCTTTATAAGGTTGACACGCGTGATGTAGCTGGTATCGATCCTGTAAGCTTAATTGCTTTCGACAAGGTACTTATTACAGCCGCTGCTGTTAAGCAACTTGAGGAGGCGCTAGCATGATCCGTGAAGAACGTCTTTTAAAAGTGATCCTTGCTCCACACATCTCTGAAAAAAGCACAATTGCTGCTGAAGAAAACAACACAATTGTTTTCAAAGTAGTAAATGACGCAACTAAAGCTGAAATTAAAGCAGCAGTTGAGAAGCTTTTTGAAGTAGAAGTAACGGGTGTTCGCACACTTAACGTTAAGGGTAAAACAAAACGTACTGGCATGCGTTTCGGTCGTCGTAGCGACTGGAAGAAAGCTTACGTTACTCTTAAAGAAGGCAGCGAGCTAGACTTTGTCGGCGGCGCCGAGTAATAAGGGGATAGAATTATGGCACTTCAAAAGTGTAAGCCTACTTCTGCGGGTCGTCGTCACCTAGTTAAAGTGGTTAACTCTGATTTACATAAGGGTAAGCCATACGCACCACTTTTAGAGAAAAACTCTAAATCAGGTGGTCGTAATAACAATGGTCGTATTACGGTTCGTCATATCGGTGGTGGTCATAAACATCATTACCGTTTAATCGATTTTAAACGTACTAAAGATGGTATTCCAGCTACTGTTGAACGTTTAGAATACGATCCAAATCGTAGCGCAAACATCGCTCTTGTATTATATGCAGACGGTGAGCGTCGTTACATTATCGCACCTAAAGGCTTAAAAGCTGGTGATGCAATCCAGTCTGGTGTTGATGCACCAATCAAAGCTGGTAATGCACTACCAATGCGTAATATGCCTGTAGGTTCGACTGTTCACAACGTAGAATTAAAACCAGGTAAAGGTGCACAAATCGCACGTTCTGCTGGTGCTTACGTTCAAATTCTTGCACGTGATGGTCAGTATGTAACATTACGTCTTCGTTCAGGCGAAGTACGTAAAGTTGAAGCTGATTGTCGTGCTACACTTGGTGAAGTTGGCAATGCTGAGCATATGCTTCGTTCACTTGGTAAAGCAGGTGCAAACCGCTGGCGTGGTATTCGTCCGACAGTTCGTGGTGTTGCCATGAACCCGGTTGATCACCCACACGGTGGTGGTGAAGGTCGTACTTCTGGTGGTCGTCATCCTGTGTCTCCATGGGGTAAGCCGACTAAGGGTGCGAAGACGCGTAAGAACAAGCGTACGGATAAATTTATAGTACGTCGTCGTACTAAGTAATATTGAGGAATAGCCATGCCACGCTCTCTCAAGAAGGGTCCTTTTATAGACCTACACTTGCTGAAGAAGGTAGAGAAAGCTTTGGAAAGCGGTGAGAAAAAGCCAATTAAAACTTGGAGCCGTCGTTCAATGATCATACCTAACATGATCGGATTGACCATTGCTGTCCATAATGGTCGCCAGCACGTACCAGTTTTCGTTTCTGACGAAATGATCGGTCACAAACTAGGTGAATTTGCACCAACTCGCACTTACCGTGGCCATGCTGCGGATAAGAAAGCGAAGAAACGTTAAGAGGGGAAGATAAATGCAAGCATTAGCTAAACATAAATTCGCCTCTGGTTCGGCGCAAAAAGCACGTCTAGTTGCAGATCAGATCCGCGGGTTACCTGTCGATCGCGCACTAGAAATCCTGGCGTACAGCCCGAAAAAAGCGGCTGTATTAGTTAAGAAAGTACTTGAGTCTGCTATTGCTAACGCAGAGCATAACGAAGGTGCTGACATTGATGAGCTTCGTGTAACTACGATCTTTGTGGACGATGGTCCTACAATGAAACGTATTATGCCTCGTGCTAAAGGACGCGCAGACCGCATCCTTAAGCGTACAAGCCATATCACTGTTATGGTTTCAGATAGCTAGGAGTATAAGTAATGGGACAAAAAGTTCATCCTACTGGTATTCGCCTAGGTATATCTAAACCTTGGGTTTCTACCTGGTACGCGAGTTCTAAAGATTTCTCTGATCAGCTTTTTGGCGATCACAAAGTTCGTGCATTCCTTACAAAGGAATTAAAAACAGCTTCTGTGTCTAAAATCGTTATTGAGCGTCCAGCAAAATCAATCCGCGTAACAATCCACACGGCTCGTCCGGGTGTTGTTATCGGTAAAAAAGGCGAAGACGTAGAAAAATTACGTCAAGCAGTAACTAAAATCGCTGGTGTACCTGCTCAGATTAATATCTCTGAAGTACGTAAGCCAGAACTTGATGCACAACTAGTAGCAGACGGCATTGCCTCTCAACTAGAGCGTCGTGTTATGTTCCGTCGCGCTATGAAGCGTTCGGTACAAAATGCAATGCGCATCGGTTCAAAAGGGATTAAAGTTGAAGTTAGCGGTCGTCTTGGCGGCGCAGAAATCGCACGTTCAGAATGGTATCGTGAAGGTCGTGTACCTCTACATACTCTTCGTGCTGATATCGACTACGCAACTTCTGAAGCCTTAACCACTTATGGTATCATTGGTGTTAAAGTTTGGATCTTCAAAGGCGAAGTTATTGGTGGTTTACCACTAGTACAAGAGCAAGAGAAGCCAGCTAAACGCGCACCAAAGAAAGCCAAGAAAAGTGCTAAGTAGAGGTAGCGAGTAATGTTACAGCCAAAACGTACAAAATTCCGTAAAATGCACAAAGGCCGCAACCGCGGTTTAGCGCAAAACGGTAACAAAGTAAGCTTCGGTACTTTCGGATTGAAAGCTACTGGCCGTGGCCGCATGACTGCTCGTCAAATCGAAGCAGCTCGTCGTGCTATGACGCGTCACGTGAAACGTCAAGGTAAAATCTGGATCCGTGTCTTCCCTGACAAACCGATTACAGAAAAACCTCTTGAAGTTCGTATGGGTAAAGGTAAAGGTTCTGTTGAATATTGGGTTGCTGAAATTCAGCCTGGTAAAGTACTTTACGAAATGGAAGGTGTTTCTGAAGAGCTTGCTCGTGAAGCATTCGACCTTGCAGCTCGTAAACTGCCATTCAAAACAACTTTCGTAACTCGGACGGTAATGTGATGAAAGCAAGCGAACTAAAAGACAAAAGCGTAGAAGAGCTTAATGCTGAACTTCTAGGACTTCTTCGTGAGCAGTTTAACCTGCGCATGCAAGCAAGCACTGGTCAGTTAGCTCAGACACACACGCTAAGAACAGTACGTCGCGATATCGCGCGTGTAAAAACAATTATTAACCAGAAGGCAGGTCAATAATGAGCGATAAAATTCGTACTCTTCAAGGCCGTGTAGTTAGCGACAAGATGGAAAAATCTTTCACTATCGCAATCGCACGTTACGTGAAGCACCCAATCTATGGGAAATTCATTAAACGTACAACTAAGCTACACGTACATGACGAAAACAACACAGCAAAAGCGGGTGACGTAGTTACTATCCGTGAATGTGCACCAATTTCTAAGAATAAATCTTGGACTTTAGTAGACGTTGTTTCTAGTCCAAAACAAGCTTAATTTTTAATTAAGTTAGTTTTGTAAAAAAGCCCCGGCATTAGCTGGGGCTTTTTGTATTTAGTACCGCAGTAAAGTAACTTATTGATAATTTTTAGACCGACAATACGCCTTTTTAAATGAACTAAACCTGCCCAGTTATACTCATAAAGTAAGCTGTTCACAGGGAGTTGATGTGTTGAAAGGTAACTATAAAGCGTGGGGTATATCAATTGGTTTACATATTGTTGTTATTTATTTGGTTTCGAGGCAAACGGTTGAGATAGCACAACCATACGCAGGCAAAGTGATAAAAGCGTATGTAATGGTGGACCTTACAACATTACCCAGTAATACAAAAAGTAAACAGCCGAATGCTTCACTCCCTGAAAATGATACCGAGCTTGATGCAAGTGAGTTAACACCTAAGCCGCTTAAAGGGCGTGACTTTGAGAACGCTCAGCAATTAAAATTAAACTTACCAGAGAATGCCACTGAGACAAGTAAAAGCATTGCCATAAGTACTGATAGAAAAAAGCATAATGTAAATAAAGCCGCGATTGAGCCTATAAAAAATAAGGTTAATTCAAAAGCTCAGCAGCCATTTAAAAAAATTGATCCGTACGCATCAATAACTCCGTTTTCAATTTCCAGTAATGCTATTGTATCCTTTGATTTCCCGCAGATAGCAACTTTGCCAAAGAGCAAAAATCACCAGCACATAACGGTTCCAATTGAGCATTCTAGTGATTTAAAATCAGCGGTTTTGTGGCAAAGCGCAGATGGTAGTCAGCGGGTGGAAATGTACAAAGGTATGTGCTACAAGATTGATTTTAATGGTGTTATGGGTAAAGTAGGCTTACCAACGGGATCGCCAAGGCCATGCAAAGATAACGATCGTATTTTATATAATAAAATAATGGATAAGTGGAACGCTAAAAAGCCCATTAAGTAGTGTGTTTAAACTTTATTTAGAGGCTTAATTAATAAATGCTTTTTAGAAAAAGCGGCAACGACAACAGATAGCAAAATACAAAGTGTGGAGCCTACAATTAAAAAGCGGTTTTCAATCCGGCTAACTTGTCTCTCACCTAAAATTTGGTAAATAACATCACCTTCAATAAATCGCTCGCCTTGGTAGTGCTGACTGACGTTGAACGCTACAAAGTCGCCTAATTTGGCCTGATAAGTAAAGTAAGTCTCTGGGTAGAAAATTTCATAGGTTGCGCATAACCACATTACGAGACCATTAATAAGCATAATTAAACTTACAAACAGCCTTTTTTTAATCTGTGTGCTTTGTAATGTTTTTGATGGTAAATACTTATCTAAACACGTTTTGCCATAGCAAAGTTCGAGCTTTTCAATTACCTCAGCGGACGGAATAAATTGTCCATTTTCAAGCTTAGATAAGTAAGATTGTTGAATACCAATCTCGCGTGCAGCAAATGCTTGCGTCCATTTTTTATTTGCTCTTAATTGCTTTAGTTCAATTCCTAGCGACAAGTTTCTTCCTTACCTTGTTTAATGCTCATCTATTTATTATCGCTAAAAATGGTGTGTTTAAATAGCCCAATAAGCAATATTCATTACTGTGAATTAAAAGAATATTATGAATATTAATAAGTTAAGTTTTAATAGGTGATAAATTGGTTATGCTAGGCAGACTAAATAATAAAGGAGTATAACGAATGAAAATGTACTTTTATAAAGCGGTAATGGGGATTACTTTTGGGTTTTTATCCTCAGCGTGTATTGCAGAGCCAGTATTTGCGATTAAAGCCACTATATACAAGCTAGAGAGTAAAATAACAATAGATAGCAAAATAGATGAAACATTAAAAAATTTACAACCGATTCACCAACCTCAGTTATTAGCTAACTTAAATAAAAGCGCATTAATAGAAATAGGCGATGGTGAACAGCTAACAGCACTTGAGGTAAAAACAAATGAACAAGGAAGTTTTTATAATGCGAGCATGAAGCTCAAAGAAAAAGTAGATAGCGATTGGCAGTCTATTACGTCTTTCATGCCTAATATTCCCAATGGGCAAACTGTATATTTTAGCCGCACATTTACAGACAGCGTATGGGTGATTAAATTAACGGGAAAGCGCTATGAGTCTATTGCACTTGGTCAGGCGAGTTTTAAATAGCCTCAGCCTTGGCTGAGGCTATATTTTCTACCAAATCATTTCTACAAATTCAGGGTAGTCGATAAACGGATTACGGTTACCTTGAAATTCAAATGCTGCTTGGTTTCGATCTATTTCCATTTGGCTAACAGGGTCTGCGTTATGCCAGTTGATTAACATAGCAACAACCCAGCTTTCAAATACCTGCGAACTGGTGCCGTTAAGAACCGCATTACTTGCAGTGGTATTATTTTGCCACGTCCCAATCACATTTTCATAGCGTGTAGCCATGTAAAAATAGGCACGGGCAAAGTCACCTTTAAACTCATCAATGGGTTCAAACACTGTGCCCGTGTAATTAATGGCACTACTTGCAGAGCCTAACTTACTGCCATTAGTTGATGTAAACGTGGCGCTTGCCACTTCACCAAACGGAAAGTTGCTGCGTTTAGAGTTTACATAGCCATCGGTTGCATAAATATGATGAACATCTGAGTTCATAGGCTCATTAGTACCGCCAAACCAACTTTTAGGGAACGAATGCTCGCGGTTGTAACAACCACCTTCGCCACTGTAATTGCCACATTGATCGCTAACGGCTGTGTATGTGTAGCTATCGTTGCCATTTGGCTTTTCACTGTACATATCTAAAATACTATTATCGTTTTCAAAGTATGTATCGCGAGCCGATGAATCATAAAAGTTCCATATTGCAGAGTACCCCTGCGAACTATGATTATTAATGATGTTATAAAGCTCAGTTTTTAATGCGTAACCGGTTAGGCCTTGTGTTGTAACATAATAACCTGTTGGTGTTGTGGGGGTACCACCAGAGCCACCGCCAAGCGAAAATGAAGTACTTTCAGCTTTGCTGAAGCCTGCGCCACTTGCCAGGGTTGAACCACCACTAGTGAGTGCATAATTACCACTACCAAAACTACAACAGATACCATCACCGTAGCTGTCGTTAATAGTAAAGGTATAGGCGCCATCAGCTAAACACAGTGCTTCGTTATATTGTGTATTAGACGCATAGCCACTACCGCTTGCAACTGTATTACCTTGGTTATTATTAATAGCCCAGCTTGTTTCGCTACCATAATTATCTGTCGTCAAACTAAAAGAGAGGCTATTGCCCGAGCAACTCCCAGAGCTACTGTCGTTACTTGTAGGTAAAAAGTTATCTACATAGACAAGTTCATTGCCATCAAAGCCACTGACATCATAAAAGCGTAGGCCAACATTAATGGTTTTATTGCTACTTGCTGTATAGCTATGGCTAATTGTTTGCCATTGATTAGTTTGCGTATTATTGGAGTAGCCTTGGTAACCATCTACGAATAAACGGGCTTTAACTTTTCCTTCTGTGTGGTAAACATCAGTTGAAAACGCATAGGTTTTTCCTGCTTCTACCGTTATTTGTTGTAATAAATCGGTGTTAGCCTGAGAGCCTGTGGTTACATTAACTGCTGCTGCACTATTACCTGTTTTAACAATGTTTGTTGAGCGCGATAGGCTAATACCGCTATCTATTGTGCTCCACGCGTCAGGTGTATTGCCTGACCATTGCTCAAAACTGCCATTTTCTACATTTGCCATTACCGGAAGTGTGCCAAGTAATAAGGCTGTTCCGAATAGTTTATTTTTATATGTCCCGTGTGACATGATTGTTCCTATTTTTATAATGAGTGAATAATATACATTACTTTGTTTAGGTTACAAAATTGTTAATTTAAAATTTAATAAAAAGCAATAATCGCTCTTTAATCTGTTTTTTTAGGTGTTTTTTAAAATTAATAACTAAATGGAATATCAAAGCAGATTCTATTCTTTTTTGATAAGTCGATAGCCCGTTATCCTGCACAGTAAGAAAACCTCAGCAAACTTATATCGGCTGAGGAAAAACTCATTTTTAACAATACACGGTGTGTGTTGTGTTTAATTTTCAGGGTTATGGGGAATCGATTCATGTTGTTAGGTCAACTAAATGCTGCGGCAAGCCCGCTATCGCAAGAGCAAGTTCAAAAGCTGCAAGGTTTAGTGGCTGAGCTTAATCCAATACAACAAGCGTGGGTAAGTGGTTACTTAGCAGCTAATGCAAATGCTTCAGCACTTGGTATGCCTACGGCTGGCACATCAGTAACGGGCGATGCAGCAGAATTAACTATTTTATATGGCTCACAAACGGGTAATGCAAAAGGTGTTGCAACCCAAATGAAAGAGCAAGCTGAATCGCGTGGTTTATCAGCCAAATTAGTGAGTATGTCTGATTACAAACCAACGGCCCTGAAAAAAGAAAAGTTTTTAACCGTTGTTGTATCGACTTACGGTGAAGGTGAACCGCCTGAAGATGGCGAAACGTTGCACGCATTTTTAGCCACTAAAAAGGCCCCTAAACTCGACGGTGTTAAAATAGCTGTCATTGGTCTAGGCGATTCTAGTTATGAGTTTTTCTGTCAAACAGCAAAAGATTTTGAAGAGCGTTTAAATAAGTTAGGCGCTGAGTCAGTTTACCAACGCGCTGATTTAGATGTTGACTACGAAGAAGAAGCTGCAACATGGATTCAAGGCGCACTGGATGCATTTGAACCAGATTTAAAAGCGCAACAGGGTAACGCAGGTGCACAAGCCGCGGTTATGCCTTTTGGTGCACCAACGCCTGCAGCTAGCCAGTACACAAAGCAAAATCCATTTGAAGCCGAATTATTAGCCGTTCAAAAAATTACCGGGCGTGATTCAACAAAAGATGTACGCCATGTAGAAATTTCGCTCGAAGGCTCTGATATCACTTACACACCGGGTGATTCACTGGGTGTATATTTTTTAAATGATGAGGCGTTAGTTGATGAAGTGCTAGAACTTACCCAAATTGATGGTTCTAGTCGCGTTAAAGTTGCGAATGAAGAATTGAGCGTGCGCGATGCGCTTATCGAAAAATTAGAGCTAACGCAGTCATATCCGGGTTTTGTTGAAAAATACGCAACAGCAACAGGCACGCCTGAGCTCTTAAAGCTTGTAGAAGATAAAGCTGCAATGCGTGCTTACATTGAGCCACGCCAAATATTTGATGTTATTCGTCAAAATCCAGCAAAACTAGATGCACAAACATTAGTTGATTGCTTACGTAAGCTTCAGGCTCGTTTATATTCTATAGCGTCTAGCCAAAGCGAAGTTGAAGACGAAGTGCATTTAACTGTTGGACTTGTTGAGTTTGATACTTTTGACAGCGAGCACTTAGGTGGTTGTTCTGGTTATTTAGCGCGTCGTGCTGAAGAGGGCTGCAAAGTAAAAGTATTTAGCGAACATAATGACAACTTCCGTTTACCGGCTAACGATGAAACACCTATTATCATGGTGGGTCCGGGTACTGGTATTGCGCCATTCCGTGCATTTTTACAAGAGCGTGACTCGCGAGAAGCACAAGGTAAAAACTGGTTGTTTTTTGGTAATCCTCATTTTACACAAGATTTTTTATACCAAGTTGAAATTCAGGGGTATTTAAAATCGGGCTTATTGAGCAAAGTCGATGTGGCATTTAGCCGTGACCAAGCCGAAAAAATCTATGTACAAGATAAGCTTCGCAAAAACTCAAAAGACATTTTTGAGTGGTTAGAAGCTGGCGCTCACTTTTATGTATGTGGAGACGCAAACCGCATGGCAAAAGATGTACATCAAGCATTGGTTGATATCATTAAAGAAAATACGGGTAAAAATGATGAAGACGCAGAGCAATATTTAAAAGACCTGCGTAGCGCAAACCGCTATCAGAAAGACGTGTATTAATCACGTTTCTTATTTTATTAACAGCTAACAGCCGTCACTGTAACAAATTTAGGATTTAAAATGAGCGAACAAGATAAAAACGTAAAGCTTTCTGATAACGAGCGTTTGAAAAGAGAAAGTAACTTTTTACGAGGCACTATAGAGCAAGACTTAAAAGATGAAATTACCGGTGGTTTTACAGCCGATAACTTCCAACTTATACGTTTTCACGGTATGTATCAGCAAGATGATCGCGATATACGTCCTGAGCGCGCAAAGCAAAAGCTAGAGCCGCTGCACAACGTAATGCTACGTGCACGTATGCCTGGCGGTATTATCAAGCCTGAGCAATGGCTAGCAATTGATAAATTTGCCGATGAAAAAACAAGCTACGGCAGTATTCGTTTAACAACACGTCAAACGTTTCAATTTCATGGTGTATTAAAGCCAAATATTAAAGGCATGCACCAAATGCTTAATAGCGTTGGCATTGACTCTATTGCCACCGCAGGCGATGTAAACCGTAACGTACTATGTACGACTAACCCTGTTGAGTCAGAGTTACATCAAGAAGCGTATGAGTGGGCTGCAAAAATTTCTGAGCATTTACTTCCAAAAACGAAAGCATACGCTGAAATTTGGTTAAATGGCGAAAAGGCAGAAACCACAGAAGAGCCAATTTTAGGTTCTAACTACTTACCGCGTAAGTTTAAAACCACGGTTACTATTCCGCCTAACAACGAAGTTGATGTGCATGCGAATGACTTAAACTTTGTTGCTATTGCTGAAGATGGCAAGCTTGTTGGCTTTAACGTACTTGTAGGTGGTGGCCTAGCTATGACCCACGGTGATACGGCTACGTATCCGCGTAAAGCTGACGACTTTGGTTTTATTGCTCTAGAAGACACCTTAAAAATTGCTGAGCACGTTGTATCAGTGCAGCGCGATTGGGGTAACCGTTCTAACCGTAAAAATGCAAAAACTAAATACACACTAGACCGTGTTGGGTCTGACGTATTTAAAGCGGAAGTAGAAAAACGTGCCGGTGTAAGCTTTGCACCAAGCCGCCCTTATGAGTTTACTCACCGTGGCGATCGTATCGGTTGGGTAGAAGGCATTGATGGCAAGCACCACCTTACGCTATTTATACAAAGTGGCCGTATTTTAGACTACCCAGGTAAGCCATTAAAAACAGGCTGTCGTAAAATTGCAGAAGTGCACCAAGGCGATATGCGCATGACGGCTAACCAAAACTTAATTATTGCTGGTGTGCCTGCCGATCAAAAAGCAGTCATTGAAGAAATTGCCCGTAACCACGGCCTAATTGATGACAAAGACACTGAGCAACGTAAAAACTCAATGGCGTGTGTAGCATTGCCAACGTGTCCGCTTGCTATGGCCGAAGCTGAGCGTTACTTACCAAGCTTAATTGAAAAAACCGAAGCACTACTTGCTAAGCATGGCATACCTGATGACAGCATTATTATGCGTGTTGTAGGTTGTCCTAACGGTTGTGGCCGCGCAATGCTTGCAGAAGCTGGTTTAGTAGGTAAAGGCCCTGGTAAATACAACGTTTACTTAGGCGGTAATTTAGAAGGTACACGCATTCCTAAACTGTACCTAGAAAACGTAGGTGAAGATGTTTACCTAGACGCGTTTGATAAGCTAATTGGCCAGTGGGCAAGTGAGCGAAACGACGGTGAATGTTTTGGTGACTTTGTAATTCGCAAAGGCATTGTTGCTGAAGTAAAAGTATCAGTAACCGATTTTCACGCATAATTAGATACCAGCGCTTGGCGCTGGTGAGGCTTGGAATTTTCCATGAGTGAATTTAAAAATATATTACAGCTAGATAAACAAAGCCAAGCGGCTATGTTAGCTGATGCTAATGGTGTATTAGCAAATATGAGCGCAGAGCAACGTGTTGCGTGGGCGCTTGAAAATTTACCCGATACCGCGTTTCTATCGTCAAGCTTTGGGATTCAAGCTGCGGTGATGTTGCATTTAATGACAACCCAACGCCCAGACATTCCTGTTGTATTAACAGATACTGGTTATTTGTTCCCTGAGACGTACCAGTTTATTGAGCAAATGAGCGAGCGTTTGTCACTTAATTTAAAAGTGTACAAGGCGCAGCTGAGCCCAGCATGGCAAGAAGCTAAGTTTGGAAAGTTATGGGAGCAAGGTGAGGACGGTATTAAGCAATATAATCAGCTTAATAAAGTTGAGCCAATGACTCGCGCTTTAAAAGAAATTGAAGCGGGTACCTGGTTTAGTGGTTTACGTCGCGATCAATCTTCTACTCGTGCAGATAAGCAGTTTGTAGAAATAAGCCGTGGCACGGTAAAAGTGTACCCGATTATTGAATGGTCAAACCGCGATGTATATCAATACCTAACTAAGCATGACTTACCTTATCACCCATTATGGGAGCAAGGGTATGTATCAATGGGCGATGTACACACTACGCGCAAACTAGAGCCGGGCATGACTGAAGAAGAAACCCGCTTTTTTGGTTTAAACCGTGAATGCGGTCTTCATATGGATGGTGATGGTATTTAGTACCTTAACGCTTTATTTAACCGCAATTAAACGCAGCTTAGGCTGCGTTTTTTATTATCTAAATTTAGATAATAAAATTGCCAGTGAGTGCTTTATTCACTAATATTATATTAAAGGAACAAACAAAGCAGGAACGCTATGAAATACTTTACCTATTTAGCAATATCAGTGATGGTAATTGCTGTCATATCATTATTTTATTTAAAAAAGCCAGACGGCCAAACTTGGCTTTCAGGTTCAACTATCAGCAAAGAAACCCAGCAAATTAAAGAGCAAATGGTTGCGTTATCAACCAATACGCTAAATCAAGCTGTAAAAGGCATTCACGAGGCTGGCGATAAAGTGACGAGTAGTATTTCAAGCGATAGCTCAACGATTACGTCTTCAAGTACTATTTATAAGTGGCAAGATGAAACAGGCCAATGGCATTATTCAGATAGCCCTAACCCTCATGGTAAAAGCATAGAGTTAACCCTCAACCCTGAGGATATAACCGTGATTGGTGCAGAAGATACTTCTATTTTAAACTTAGAGTCTAGTACTAGTGAGATGTCAGCTAATACGCAAACCCCTTCAATATTAAATCCTGAATCGATTAAAAAGCTGTTTGAAGATGCAGAAAACATCGAAAAAAAATTAGAAAAACGTAATAAAGAAATTAATAACTTAAGTGTACTTTAAGCGCTATTCATTAGTATGAGAGCGGATATAACGTTTTTCAGCTTCCATTAGTAAAATGGTTAAATATATTTTGGTGGGTAGTGACAATAGTATACCTACAGCGATGCAGGCTGCGGATGCAATAATGCCGTTAATACCAAATTTCTCATTAAACCCATTAGATATGATAAGTGTATGGCCTGTAATTATAAGGCATATGCCAAGTACAATAGATGTTTTAAGTACTCTAATAATCGTTACATGCGACATAATGCCTCCACTGGTTATGGTGCCAGTGTAATAGGCTATGTGTTTTGTATATTGATGCAGCGCAATAATAAGGCAGTTATAAAAAAGGCCTCATGGTTGTAACCATAAGGCCTATGAGTCATTCACTACGCAGCTTAGTTAAGCATGTTACGCAGTACATATTGTAAAATACCGCCATGCTTGTAGTAATCCCACTCCTTAGGAGTATCAATACGTACATCGGCTTTTACGCTTGTTTTTTTGCCTTCGGCATCGGTTGCTATCAGTGTAACCTCGTCGGTTTTATCGTACAGACCTTGAATATCAAACTCTTCTTGGCCAGTTAAACCATGCGACTCATAGCTTTCACCCTCTTTAAATTGTAATGGCAGTACACCCATTCCAATTAAGTTAGAGCGGTGAATACGTTCATAGCTTTGTGCAAAAACAGCTTTCACGCCTAGCAACAATGAACCTTTTGCAGCCCAATCGCGTGACGAGCCAGTACCATATTCTTTTCCGGCTAAAATAATAAGCGGTGTATCATTTTTTTGATATGCCATGGCCGCATCGTAAATACTTTCTAAGCTATTGTCTGGTTGCGTGCGTGTTACACCGCCTTCTGTGCCCGGTGCTAACAAGTTTTTTAGTCGCACGTTAGCAAAGGTGCCACGCATCATTACTTCATGGTTACCTCGGCGAGAGCCGTAAGAATTAAACTGTGCTTTTTCTACATTGTGCTCTTGTAGATAAAGACCAGCAGGTGCATCCGCTTTAATCGCGCCAGCAGGAGAGATGTGATCGGTTGTTACTGAGTCTCCTAGCTTGGCTAAACAGCGAGCCCTTTCAATAGTAGGAATACCCGGTGGCTCTACGGTCATGCCATCAAAAAATGGTGCTTTTTTAATATAGGTAGATGCGTCGTTCCAATCATACAACTTACCATCAGGTATTTGAATTTGTTGCCAGCGGCTATCGCCTTCATAAACATTGGCGTAGCTTGTTGCAAACATCTCTTTGGTAACCGTTTCTTTTACTAAGTCGCTAACCTCTTTCACACTTGGCCAAATGTTTTTAAGGTAAATATCGTTACCGTTTTCATCTTGTGCAAGGGGCTCGTTATAAACATCTATGTCTGTTCTACCTGCAATTGCGTAGGCAACAACCAAAGGAGGAGAAGCTAAAAAGTTCATTTTAACATCTTGGTGTATACGCCCTTCAAAATTTCGATTGCCCGATAAGATAGAGCTGACTACCAGCTTGTGTTTTTGAATAGCTTGTGAGATTTCATCAGCCAGCGGTCCTGAGTTGCCTATACATGTAGTACAACCGTAACCTACTAAATTAAAACCTAGGCTTTCTAAGTCGTCCATTAACCCCGCTTTCTCTAAGTAGTCGGTAACTACTTTTGAGCCAGGTGCCAGTGATGTTTTAACCCAAGGTTTAACGTTAATACCTAGTTGTTTTGCTTTTTTAGCCACAAGGCCTGCTGCTAAAATAACACTTGGATTAGACGTGTTGGTACAGCTTGTTATAGCTGCAATAACGCATGCACCGTCGTTAAGTTCAAACTCTTGGCCTTTATAGTTAACTTTTGCCGCCCCCATAAATTGTGCTTCGTTTACAGGTTCATCAGGGTTGGTTGTGGGGCCTTCGCTTTCGATACGCGATTGCTCGTCATCACTTTTATCGCGATGTGCTATACGCTCTTCTTGAAAACCTTTTAGGTGCTGAGAGATTTCCTCGCCGGCTTTGTTAAGCGCTATTCTATCTTGTGGGCGTTTTGGGCCTGCAAGGCTTGGTACAACATCATCGAGCTTTAGTTCCAGGGTATCGGTATAGCGAGCTTCGTCGCCATCGTTACGCCACAAGCCTTGGTGTTTTGCATAATCTTCAATAAGCTTTAGTTGGTCTTCATCACGGTTGGTAAGACGTAAATAATTAATCGTTTCGTCATCAATTGGAAAAATACCACATGTAGCACCATATTCAGGTGCCATGTTAGCAATGGTTGCTCTATCTGCAAGGGGGAGATCTGCAAGGCCATCGCCATAAAATTCTACAAATTTACCCACCACGCCGTGGTTACGCAAAATTTCAGTTACCGTGAGCACTAAATCAGTTGCTGTTGTGCCTTCTGGTAATCGGCCATTAAGTTTCATGCCAACTACCTGTGGAATCAGTAAGCTAATTGGCTGGCCAAGCATTGCAGCTTCAGCCTCAATGCCGCCTACACCCCAGCCAAGTACGCCTAAGCCATTAATCATGGTTGTGTGCGAGTCAGTACCAACCAGTGTATCGGGGTAGGCAAACTTTTTACCATTGCTATCTTCGTTAAAAATAACGCGAGCAAGGTATTCTAAATTAACTTGGTGAACAATGCCGGTTGCGGGTGGTACCACTTTTAAGTTATCAAATGCCGTTTGGCCCCAACGTAAAAATTCGTAGCGTTCTTTATTTCGGTCGTATTCAAGTTTCGCATTTAAATCAAAGGCACCATCATTTCCATAGCCGTCAACTTGTACTGAATGGTCTATTACGAGTTCGGCCGGTGACAGTGGGTTTATTTTTGCAGGATCTCCGCCGAGCTTTTCCATTGCATCTCGCATTGCAGCTAAATCGACAATGGCAGGTACGCCAGTAAAGTCTTGCATTACCACTCGTGCAGGGGTAAATGCAACTTCAGATGATGGTTTTGCTTTTGGGTCCCAATTTAATAGCGCATTAATGTCTTGTTCTTTGATGTTTTCGCCGTCTTCGTTGCGCAGCAAATTTTCTAGCAAGACTTTTAAGGAGAAGGGGAGTCGTTTTGCTTTGTCGCCAAGCCCTTTCAGAGAATGAATATTATATTGCTCACCATTAATTGTGAGCTCATGTTGGGTATCGAAACTATTTTTCATTATTTTGCCCCTTCTTAACTAATTAAATTTTTTGAAAAGTAACCTCTGTAATTTGGCAGTTGCAAAGTGCATACCATGATAAATGAGTATTAAATAGCTGCATTTATGTGCAGCTATAATAGGAAGTAAGGTGTTAAATTATGAGTTCAATAAACCATCTATGACAACGAAAAAGCACGTTGTTCAGCTGGCCTATTCAGTTAGTTTAGCCAGCCTTGTTGTTTCCCTTTTATACTTAAATAAATAAGCGCTAAGGCAATAAAAACCACCATAAGTGGCATTACAACCGAGCTTATTCCTAGCAAGGCAACGCTATCAATTATAAAAAAGTTGTAGTATTGCTGCATGATTATCGCGCCGAGCGATAAAGCAAAAGTAGGTGTTGCCAGCGATTTTTTAGCAAGTAAAAAAATGCAGCCTAAAGCACCACCAAAAACGGCAACGGCGAAAGCAATGGTGGCCCATAGTGGGGTATTTGAATATGCAGCTTGTTGATCTAATGGTAGTTTACTGATCATATCTGGGCTTGTCATTATGTGCATAATGAATGCTATAACGCCCAATAAATTCCATATAAGAGCAGCCCAAGCGGCAGGTCTAAACCAGTTTTTAGGTGTGTGAGATGACATGTGTAACCTTATTTTTTATTATTATTAACAAGGTTATTAAAGAGCAAAAAAGCCAACTATACAAGTTGGCTTTTTTATAATGCGATTTGTAAGATTACCCAAATGAAATAGGACGACGCCCTGTTTTTTCATCTACCTTTGGCTTTTTAGTGCGCTTACGTTTACTTTTTGCTGGTTGGCTTTCAGGTGGTGTAATGTTTTGTTTAGGTTCAACCGGTGTTTGTTCACTTGGTCTTTGCGCTGGGGTTGCATCTTCACTCAGGGTGAGTTGAAAAAGCTCGCCATCAAATTCCAGTACATCACCACTGTATAATTTTTTCCGCTTTATTGTACAAATTTCATGGTTAACACCCACATAGCCTTCGGCGATTAGGTTTTTAGCTTGGCCGCCACCTTCAACTAAATTAAGTACTTTTAATAATTTACAGAGCTCTATCGGCTCTTCTTCTAGTTCAATTTCTATGTATTCTTCGTTCATTGTTACTCTCGGTGGAGGCTTGCATAGGCTGTAGTATAAAGGCATAGGGCCAATTATGCACCAAACCAAATCATTCAAATTTACGTATTAGTTATTTTTTAAAAAATGACTCATTTTAAAAAAACTGAAGTATTTATTAGTTAAGCTCCGGCGAGTCATGTTTTAAGTGGCTTACTAATTGCTAAAGCAGTGTCGAATTTAGAATACATAGAATCATGGAGTAAAAAATGGGCGTAAGATTAGCAATGAGAAAAGAGCTAATGGGCTTAAATCATTCAGACATGTTAACTGCCGATGACGTTAGGGAACACCTTAGTAGATCAATAAAAAAGCACGACCAAAAACCCGAACGCGGGTTTTCGGTTATTTCAAAATTTAACGATACACACAGCCAGTTACTCAGTGGCAACACTAACAAAAAAAGCGTTTTGGAATTTGAACGTCACCGCTTATTCAAAGAAGTGTTATATACGCGTAAAAGTGTAGATGCTTGGTTAGATAACCAAATAAATTAAGTTGCGATAAAGCAATACCTCTAATAGACTACAAGCGTAATCAACTGAGGTGACTATGAAAAAAGGATTTTTAATTTGTGTATTGGCATGTATGTTAGTTGCATGCCAGCAACCCACCGTTTATGTTTTTAGTGAAAACTTGCAAGATGAACAACGTAACCAGCTTGATGCGGCGTTAAAGGCACAAACTCTTCCCTATGAATATGTAACGTTAGAAATCCCATCAGATTTTGGTGAAGCTACATTGCTTTTATCAAGCGATAAAATTTATTCCAAAGAGACAGAGCAGCTTGCGTCCATAATGCAAGCGCTCGGGTATGAGCCACAAGTTAATTATACAAGTCGCTCAAACCATTTTTATGGTGATGGCAATATAGGTTTTTATTTAAAAAATACGGCTGCAAATGCTGCTTTTGTAATGCCTAAACAGTTACGAGCAACTCAATGCAGTGAAGATAAGTACAATGATTTAATCGTTACCTTTACCAAAGAATACGCTGATTTCACGTTACCCAGTGGCGCAGTTGTGAGGTTGGGTTGGGAGTTTTTATATGGTTACGTTGTCATTTATTACAAAAATTATTCGCAAACTTATCGTCACTCGCAGCCACTTATAAATACGCCCTTTGGCGATAAGCCATCAGATACTTACACGTTTACAGCCCATGTTAATAATCCTAGCTGGCTCGATTGCTCATTGCAGGTTGTTTATATGGACTGAGCTAACCGTGATTTTCTATATAGTCACTGAGCTTAGTTATTCGTTCACTCATACCTTCAATAATACGGTCTTTAATTTTTTCTCGAATGACATTGGGTAACTGAGTGAGTGCTTCGGGAGTGATGGCAAGGACTATGGTGTCGGTTTTAGCGCGAGCACTTGTACTGCGCTCTCTGTTATTTATAAATGCGCCTTCACCTATAAATTCGCCAGGCTCTATTGTGCCCAGTTCAAGTAAGTGATTATGCTTAAATACTAAAAGTGCGCCGCTAAGTACAATATACAATCGTTTATCGTTATCGAACTGTTTAAACAAAAATTGGTGCTGGCCAACTAAATACAATAGGCCATATGATTCTAATAAAATTTGACGCTCGTTAAGCGTAAATTCCTTAAAAAAATGTAGCCTGTTAATTATTTCCATTTGTTTGAACAATGGAATGTGTTCGATTAATTTCATTCGATATCAAAATTTAATGCACATTGTTAGCTAATATTGCGCTCTTTTAATTTTCGGGTCAATGTATTGCGACCCCAGCCTATTTTTATGGCGGCATCTTGTTTGTGACCCGAACAATTAGCAAGTGCTGTTTTAATTAAGCGTGTTTCTAGTTGTGCCTGTATGTCTGGCCAAATATTTTCTTTACCTTGTTTTAGTTCATTATTAAGCCATTGCTGAAAAGCATCCAGCCAATCACCTTCCTCTTGTATTGGTGTTACTTCAATAATTTCAGGGGGCAAATCTTGCTCTGTAACAAGCTCGCCTGGTGCCATAACCGTTAACCAACGACAAGTGTTTTCAAGCTGGCGAACATTGCCTGGCCAGTTAAATAAACGAAGTTGCTCGGTTGCTTTAGGGCTCAATACTTTGCTTTCTACTTGCAGATCTTTAGCGCTTTTATGTAAAAAGTGTTGCGCTAAGCGTTCAATATCTTCGGTGCGTTCACGTAAAGCAGGTAAATGAAGGCGTACTACATTTAAGCGATGGAATAAATCGTCCCTAAACTTACCTTGTTTAACTAAGTCTTCTAAGTTTTGATGTGTTGCGGCAATAATGCGTACATCAACTTTTATACTTTGATGACCACCAACACGGTAAAACTCTCCGTCGGCAAGTACGCGAAGTAAGCGTGTTTGCACATCTAAAGGCATATCGCCAATTTCATCTAAAAATAAAGTGCCGCCATTGGCTTGTTCAAATCGACCTTTTCGCACGGTATCTGCACCGGTGAACGCGCCTTTTTCATGGCCAAACAGCTCAGACTCGACTAATTCTTTAGGTATAGCAGCCATATTAAGGGCAATAAATTGGTTTTCTTTACGCGGGCTGTGATTGTGAAGTGCACTTGCAACGAGCTCTTTACCTGTGCCCGACTCACCATTAATCAAAACACTCATGCTAGATGCTGAAAGTTTACCTATTGCTCTAAAGACCTCTTGCATAGCGGGTGCTTCACCAATGATATGAGCACTTTTAGGGGGCGTTTGCTTACGTTTGGTTTTTTTTGTGGAATTTGCTCTAAATGCGCTTTCAACAAGTGCAACGGCTTCATTTAAATCGAATGGTTTAGCTAAGTACTCAAATGCCCCTTTTTGAAAGGCGTTCACTGCTGAATCTAGGTCTGAGTGCGCAGTCATTATTATTACTGGCAAGCCAGGGTTTTGTTCTGCGATGAGTTCAAGTAGGGCCATGCCATCCATACCGGGCATTTTCACATCCGATACTAAAACAGTAGGTTGACTAAACTTCAATGCATTAAGTACATCTTGCGCGTTGGCAAAGCTTTCTACATTAAAACCAGAGCGTTCAAGTGCTTTTTCAAGTACAAAACGAATTGATGCATCATCATCTACAAGCCAAACTGTTTTCATGGCAACTCCAAACATTAATCTGCAAAGGGCAGATAGATATTAAATTCAGTATGTCCAGGCCAGCTATCACATTCAATATAGCCATCGTGCTGATCAATGAGCGTCTGTGCAATCGAGAGTCCAAGCCCTGAGCCACCTTCTTTGTTGGTGATCATAGGGTAGAACAATGTTTCACGTATGCTGTGATCTATGCCTGGTCCGTTATCAGATATTTGGATCAACAAGGCTTTTTTAGGTGCCTTACCTGGACGACGGTGTTGATGATTAATACGCGTTTTTATTTTTATCTCACCACCCTCAGTAAGCGCCTGCTGAGCATTACGAACAATATTTAAAACCACTTGTTGTATTTTACTCTGATCAATAAACACATTAGGGATACTAGGATCGTAATCTTTTTTTAATTCGATATTTGAACAATTATCGAGTGTGCTTAACTTCACTACCGATTCTAACGCTTGGTGTATATTAACGTAAGATTTTTGTGGCAGTTGATTAGGCCCTAAAAGTCTATCTACTAGTTCACGTAATCTGTCTGCTTGCTCAATGATGAGCTCAGCGCATTGATTTCTTTCTTGCTGATCAACCTCATATTGCAATAATTGCGCCGCTCCGCGAATTCCACCTAAAGGATTTTTAATTTCGTGTGCCAAGCCTCTTATTAAGTTACGTGCTGCTTGGTATTGATGCATTTGATTTGAAGCTTGATCGTGCTTTATTTCATCGTCCGTTTGACGACATTCTAATAAAATATACGCAGTACCTTTAAAGTTAATTCGCCTTGAATTAACACTTACTTTGGCATGGCGAGAATCGCTAAAGACTACGTCAGCTCTGTGTTGTTGGCAATCAACGCCATCAATTAATGAAAACTGCGCGATGCGTTTTAAGTCAATTGAATGGTAATTAAAAAGGGTATCAAAGGGCTGTTCGAGTAAGCGTTTAGTGGCAAGCCCAAGTAACTCACTGGTACTGGTATTGGCATAAAAAACGGTAAAATTTTTATCGAGAAGCATAACTGCCGTTGTTTGATTTTGCCATATGGCATCAAGCAGTTCGGGGCTAAAATTTTTGTTATTAATCATGTTTGCACCATTTTAGTGCGCAGGTGTTTACAGGCCAGGTTTTATCTTAAATGAGCTGCTGCGCCTAAGTATTAAGTTTCGCTTTAATTGCTATGGATTTTGCCTTTTCTGCGCATATTAAATATACGTGGCTCGCTCACAGCGATAATTTGGTTTTTCTCGTTAAACAGTCTTAGTTGAAGCATATGTTCACCGGCTTCAACATCAGCAATTGCAAATACTGAGTTATTTATTGCAGGGCCGTTTGCTTCTCCATTAACAAGCAATTGAATGGTATAGCCTGCTTTAAAGCTCGGCATTACGCGGCTGGTGACGTATATTGTGCCGGTATTTTCATGAATGGTTTGATTGTGTTCAGGTGACGTAATGGCAATACCAAACCCTGTTTTTTTAGTATGGGATTGGCTGCTGAGAGTCGCTATATCTTTAGCGGGCATAGTTAAGCTTTGGCTAGAGAGTTTTACCTCTGTCGCACCTTTACGCGGTGTATCTGAAAACACTAAAACGCCGTTTTGATCTTTCCAAGCGTAAATTCTTTTTTCACCCGCATAACCATAATTACTTAATCCTAAAGTAATCATTAGCAATAAAATCTTACTATTCACCCTGCTACCCTGCAATTTTTATGATTGCTTAACTTTAGTGGAGTTTGATTTAATTTACCATTAAAAAAGCCCGCTAAGCGGGCTTGAGAACACACATTCTTTTACAGTGTCAAATTAACAGCTGTAGTACATTTCGAACTCAACTGGGTGAGTTGTCATGTTAAGTTTTTCAACTTCTTGACCTTTAAGTGCAATGTAAGCATCGATTAGGTCGTCAGTGAAAACACCACCTTGAGTTAAGAACTCGCGGTCAGCACTTAATGCATCTAGTGCTTCACCAAGTGAAGATGCAACTTGTGGAATTTCTGCTGCTTCTTCTGCTGGTAAGTCGTATAAATCTTTATCCATTGCATCGCCAGGGTGGATCTTGTTTTTGATACCGTCAAGGCCAGCCATAAGCATTGCTGAGAAAGCAAGGTATGGGTTAGCTGTTGGATCTGGGAAGCGTACTTCGATACGACGACCTTTCGCAGATGGTACTACTGGGATACGGATTGAAGCAGAACGGTTACGTGCAGAGTATGCAAGCATTACAGGTGCTTCAAAGCCTGGTACTAAACGTTTGTACGAGTTAGTTGATGCGTTAGCAAATGCGTTAATAGCTTTAGCATGCTTGATAATACCGCCAATGTAATAAAGCGCTTCTTCAGAAAGACCGCCGTATTTATCGCCAGCAAACAAGTTAACACCGTCTTTAGCTAAAGACTGGTGACAGTGCATACCAGAACCGTTATCACCAACAATTGGCTTAGGCATGAATGTAGCTGTTTTTCCGTACAAATGAGCCATGTTATGAATAACATATTTCATTTCTTGGATTTCATCTGCTTTTAAAACCATGCTGTTAAAACGCGTAGCAATTTCGTTTTGGCCTGCTGTTGCTACTTCGTGGTGATGTGCTTCTACTACTTGACCTAGCTCTTCAAGTACTAAACACGTAGCTGAACGCCAATCTTGTGAAGAATCTACAGGTGAACAAGGGAAGTAACCGCCTTTAACACCTGGACGGTGACCAGTGTTACCGCCTTCATAATCTTTATCTGAGTTCCATGCCGCTTCTACAGCGTCAACTTTGTACATTGAACCAGACATGTCTGATTTGTATTTAACATCGTCAAAAAGGAAGAACTCTGGCTCTGGGCCAAATAATACGGTATCAGCAATACCTGTAGAGCGCATGTAATCTTCAGCACGTTTTGCAACAGAACGCGGGTCACGCTCGTAGCCTTGAAGTGTAGAAGGCTCTACAACGTCACAACGTACGATTAATGTTGTTTCTTCAGTGAAAGGGTCAAGTTTTACTGATTCAGCAACAGGCATTAAAACCATATCTGATTCGTTTATGCCTTTCCAACCAGCAATTGAAGAACCGTCGAACATTTTACCGTCTTCGAAAAAATCTTCATCAACTTGGTGATGAGGAATAGATACATGTTGCTCTTTACCCTTTGTATCAGTAAAGCGTAAATCAATGAACTTAACGTCATTTTCTTTAATAAAATCTAAAACCGATTGTGACATGTGTCCTCCAACTATTGGGTTTTATTATTGCTGCATAATTGCTTTGGGATTTATTAAGCTGATTTTGTGCCATTTTTATAACTCTATGTTTATAGGTTAAAAAAACTTAGTTGCTACAATGTGGGGCATAAAATAGCACCACTATGGTGCGGTTAAAGTCCACTTTGGTGCAGGTTATGTGCACTATAATTTGTTGTTAATTTAATCGCTCGAAATCAGCATAACCTAAATGCAAAAGAGTGCCAAAAATATCGTATAAATAGTGTAAACTGCATTTTTGAAAAAATAATGACAATTTATTTCATATAATTGTCATATATAAAACAGATACTTAGTAAAAGTATTGAGAAAGTTTTGAAATTTGTATTGGATAAACTTTCATCCATGTCATTAATGAGGGATAATATGCGCCCTTTTAAATCCTATGCTTGGACATCTCGTGAAAACGCAGATGAGTGCGTAGATCTTGCAGGATCATTGAGAATTTAATTTCTCTGAGTAAATATATGAGCATCGAACAGTTAAGAAATATAGCGATTATCGCGCACGTTGACCACGGTAAAACAACTCTGGTTGACAAACTACTTGAGCAATCAGGTACATTAGAAACACGCGGCGGTAACGAAGAGCGCGTGATGGACTCAAACGACATTGAGAAAGAACGTGGTATTACCATTTTAGCTAAAAACACAGCTATCTCTTGGAATGATTACCATATCAATATCGTAGATACCCCGGGACACGCCGATTTCGGTGGTGAAGTTGAACGCGTACTTTCGATGGCTGACTCAGTATTATTACTTGTTGATGCTCAAGAAGGTCCAATGCCACAAACGCGTTTCGTAACGCAAAAGGCATTCGCGCAAGGCTTAAAGCCAATCGTCGTTATCAATAAAATTGATAAGCCAGGTGCACGCCCAGATTGGGTTATGGATCAAATCTTTGATTTATTCGATAACCTTGGTGCAACTGATGAACAGTTAGACTTTAAAGTAATCTACGCATCAGCTATCAACGGCTGGGCAACATTAGATTTAGACGAGCCATCAGACAACATGGAACCTATGTTCAAGATGATCGTTGACGAAGTATCACCACCGGATGCAGATCCTGAAGGTGACTTCCAAATGCAAATCTCTCAGCTTGATTACAACTCGTATAAAGGTGTAATCGGTATTGGTCGTATTAAACGTGGTTCTGTTGCGACTAACCAACAAGTTACAGTTATTGGCGCTGACGGCACGACTCGTAACGGTAAAATTGGTTCAGTACAAAGCTACTTAGGCCTTGAGCGTATCGACACTGATAAAGCTTATGCTGGTAACATCGTTACTGTAACAGGTTTAGGTGAGCTTAAGATTTCTGATACGCTTTGTTGTCCTAACAACGTTGAAGCATTACCACCACTAAGTGTTGATGAGCCAACAGTTACAATGACGTTCTCTGTAAACAACTCACCGTTCTGTGGTAAAGAAGGTAAGTTTGTAACATCACGTAATATTCGTGAGCGTTTAGACAAAGAATTAGTACACAACGTAGCACTTCGTGTTGCAGATACTGACAACCCAGATAGCTTCCGCGTATCAGGTCGTGGTGAATTACACCTAGGTATCTTAATCGAGAACATGCGTCGTGAAGGTTATGAGCTTGCTGTATCTCGTCCAGAAGTAATCCTGCGAACTGTTGATGGCGTGTTAGAAGAACCGTATGAAACACTAACGATTGACTGTGAAGAAGAGCACCAAGGTTCTATCATGGAGCAAATTGGTCTTCGTAAGGGTGAACTTACTGACATGGCACCAGATGGTAAAGGCCGTATGCGTATGGACTTTATGATCCCAAGCCGTGGCTTAATCGGTTTCCAAACTGAGTTCATGACACTTACTTCGGGTTCTGGTTTACTTTACCATACGTTCGATCACTACGGTCCGCACAAAGGTGGCGAGCTAGGTGTTCGTAAGAACGGCGTAATGATTGCAAACGCAACAGGTAAAGCACTTACTAACGCATTATTTAACTTACAAGAGCGCGGCCGTTTATTCATCGGTCACGGTGTTGAAGTTTATGAAGGTATGGTTATTGGTATTCATAGCCGTGATAACGACCTAACAGTTAACGCGCTTAAAGGTAAGCAACTTACTAACGTTCGTGCATCTGGTACAGATGAAGCACAAACATTGACACCACATCTGAACTATTCACTTGAGCAAGCGCTTGAGTTTATTGCTGATGATGAGTTAGTAGAAGTTACACCTGAGAACATTCGTATTCGTAAGCGTCATTTAACTGAAAATGAGCGTAAACGTGCGGGTCGTGCTCCTAAGTAATAGCCTATTAATTTAGAAAAATGATTTCAAAAGCCGCTGTATTGCAAAATACAGCGGCTTTTTTGTTTTTAAAGCAAGAGAAGCTTTCAGTTTTTAGTTATCAATATTGAGCTCTAAAAGCGCAGCGCCTCTTGTCCTCTTTGTGAAAAATTCACTTAAAAATTTTTGTAGAAAGAAAAGAGAACGAGAAGTAAAAGAGCAAGCGCTAAAACAACTGATAGTTCAAAGCCTCTATTTTGTTGGTTTTTTTGTTGTGTTTCGCTGCGCCCAACCTATACGCTAACTTACATCACTTTTTTGGTAGTAAGGTGATTTTGCCAAATACATCTGCGTCTATAAATCCTCGGTTTCTGTCACCGTTCACTGGCTGTACTTCGTGTGACCCCATAAAGTGCTCGCGTGTTTCACTGCCATCGTTATCGCAATACGCGAGCATAAAGCCAATAACTTGTTTTTCTGTTAATTTAAGCGGTGTATTTTTTGCGCCTTGTTGATAATCATTCGGGTAGAGTTTTATCGCAACTTCCCAAGTAATGTTATAGGGTGCAGTGGTATTGCGTTTCCAGTTGCTAACTAAGTGGTCGGTATACAAGTGCGCTTTTTTATCAGGGCCGTAATCGGCAGCTTGGTTATCAAGGCCAATGTGGTACGCTAAAGCAGTGTGGTTAAATTGGTGAATCCCGCCCGATGCATCGCTATCTATAAATATTTCAAGGGCATCGTCATCCCAATATTTATAGGTAGGGTTTGGGTGTGTATCTATTAAAACGTCATCTACAATATCGGCTTGTAGGTATAAGAATTTTTCATCCCATAATAAGCGATAGCGGCCTTTAAAATCGGCATCGTTTGAAGGCAATGTACCATCCATTAAATGTGGCATATCGTGCCAAGCAGCCTTATCCCATGCGCTTTCAGATACGCCGTCAATATTAATAGGGGTTGACGTATATTTAACATCAGCAGCCATTACTTGGCTGCTGATCACTAAGCTCGTGGCTAACAGTACTTTTTTCATTAATTGTTCCATTAATTAAAGTTGGCTTAGCTTGGCTTAAGTTAACAATAAAAACAATAATACATGTGAATTTTAACTAATAGCACCTGTAATGCTGCCTTTTAACGCTACCATTAATAAGTGGGCACTTTCGCCAGACATTTTAAATGGATTAAAATCAACAGAGCCTGAAAATTTCAGACTCAGTGATTGGGTTACTCTAGATTGTGGAACATAACCCATAGACCACTTTTCAAATTCTCTTTCTGGAATTTGGGTATAGTTAAGCATAATTACATTGTGGTGACGTTTGTCGTTTAATATTTGTTGATAGGTATTATTTACTGCGGTTCTGGAGCCTTCAAGGCACTGTAAAAAGTATTCGTTACTAAAGCAAAGCATGCAGGTAACATGTGTTTTTACATTATAGGTACGAGCACTTTGTAAAATACTTTCTATATCTTTTGGGCCAAAGCCGTCTGAAATTTTGCTTGCGTAAATTAGTCGTACTAGAAACATAATAACCCCACATTGCTTAGTTAATTAAAGATAGTTCAGCTAGAGGGTTATTACGAATTATGTTGATGTATTTCAGCTGGTGGGCAATTTAAAATTTAATACTTTCACCTTCATTTAAAATATAAAGCGGCACGGGTGATTTCATTGTTTCATGCATGTGTAATAAACGTAGTAAAGCTGAATGACTACTTCGGTCGCCCATTTTCCATGATGAGTTACCGTACCCCCACGGTACCATGACTTTACAGTTAAGCTCGTGTGCGGCCTTAAGAGCATCTTCTGGGGTTGTATGAACATAACGATACCACTTGGGATTATCTTCGCTGTAGTAAGAGGCTATCGGCATTAAGCACACATCAATATCGCCATACTTTTGCTGAATATCGCTAAAGTGTTTGGAGTAGCCGGTGTCGCCTGCAAAAAATAAGGTGCTGCCATTTTGTTCAAGTAGCCAGCCATTCCATAAGTCTTTATCGTTGTCTTCGTAAATAAAGGGTACTAATAAACGGCTGCTAAAGTGATGCGCTGGTAGTGCATGAATGGTTAAATCATCAATTTTAGTTTTTGCATACCACGCCATTTCGCTAATATTAAGTCCTGCGTTTGGAAAGTTATCTGCCATGCCTAATGGTGCTAAGTAGCGAGGTTGATTACCTATTTCTTCTATGTCTGATTTATTAAAATGATCGTAATGAATGTGCGAATATATAACGGCATCTAGGTTTTTAAGTTCGCTTTGAGTAAGCCAATCACCAGGTTGTCTATAAAACCCAGAGGCAAGCTTAAATGCTAAATCAACGGGTGAGTCAAACTGCTCTTTTACGGGGTCGAACACTACATGCTGTCCATTTGGTGTTTGGATCATAAAGCCAGCATGGCCTAACCAGCGTATATTAAAGCCAAGGTTTAGCTGTGGCTTTAATTGCTCAGCGTTAAATGTGCAATTTTCAGCAGTGGTTTCGCATATTACATTCGGGTGTTGTGGGTAGCAGTCAGCTTCACAAGTAACCGGATAGGTTTTATCGCTCACATAAAGGTTGTGATAACGCCCTTCACGCTCACCTGATTCATGAATTGGCGTTATGCTGTCTTGCCCAGCAATTACATTTACAGTGTTTGCGCTGCAGGCGGCTAAGAAGCTTGAGGTAATAAGTAAGCACAGAGTATGTAATTTCATTTCGACTGTTGCTATTGTTTTAAAGAAGTTTAAGCTTATCAAAAGCTATTTATTAAACAATGTGTTAATCGTAACAAAAAATAATCACAAAAAAGCCCGTTAAAATTAACAGGCTTTTAGAGCTGTTATAAAAATAGCATTATTAGGCTTTGTTCATTTGCTCAATAAACTTATTTGAATCGGCGATTGACTTGTTCATGTCGTTCATCAGTATCTGAATGTCGCGTTTAAGGTTAGTAAATTCACCTTTTATAGCAGCAACTGCCTGTGCATTTAAATTATGCTTTAAGTACAAAACGTTATCTTTTAGTGATGATAGTACTGGTTCCATTTTACTTTCAGCACTGCGCATTGAACGAAGAAGCTGATCAAATTGGCGCTTAGTGGCATTAAGTTTTTTACTGCTTTCGCGTTTTAACGAAGCGCTTTTGTACTGTTCTAATTCATCGCTCCACTCGTCAAACAAGGCTTCAGCAACATCTTCTACTTTATTGATATTGGTAGTAACGTCGTCTGCGGCTTTAAGGCTTGATTCGTAATCGTCATTTAGTTGATTGTAAGCATCTTGGAGCTCACCGCCATCAAAATTAATTAGTGTAGTTAAACGCTCAAGCGCTGACTGAAACTCTTCTTGAGATTCTTCTTGTGACTCTTTGGTTTCTTCTACGCGGTCAATAAGAATGTCACGTTTGTGAACACCTACTTTTTCCATTGCAGAATAGTAAGCTGATTGACACCCAGATAATGCTAACGTTAGGGCAAGTATTGATGCGCTTAACAGTGTTTGTTTTTTCATTTGATTCCCTATTTACGTGTAAGTGCTGTAAATTCCGGTGCTGATTGTTATGATAATCAAAACTCGATAAGCACAAGTCAATTGTATGAATGATAAGCTCTCCCATTACAAACAGCAAGTTAAGTCCTTTATGCGCCAGCAACCCGGTTGGTGGATGCAATATATTAATCGTTGTATAGACGATCAAATTACAGTCAATGCTGGTTACCTTGCTTACGTAACTCTGCTTTCATTAATACCGCTTATCGCTGTAGGGGTTGCAATATTTTCAGCGTTTCCGGGGTTTGAATCGACTCGTATGGAAATAGAAAGTTTTTTGTTTACTAACTTTGTGCCGACCTCTACGGATGTGATCAGAGAGCATATTAGCTCCTTTGCAGGCAATGCCAATCAAATGACTGCAGTGGGTATAGGTTTTTTAGCCGCTGTTGCATTACTTTTAATACGCAATGTAGATGCAACACTTAATCGCATTTGGCGTATTAAGAAAAAGCGCCCAATGATGATTTCATTTGCAGTGTATTGGATGGTCTTGAGTTTAGGCCCTGTATTACTGGGCGCAAGTATTGGTGTAACTTCATACATTGTGTCGTTAGTATCGTTTGCTGATCAAGGTATTCCAGGGTTTAGTGGATTTTTATTAAAATTACTTCCCTATGGAATTTCGATGATGGGCTTCATCATGCTTTATACCTTAGTGCCAAATACACGCGTATCGTTTAGAGCCGCTGTGCCAGGGGCATTGTTTGCTGCACTTTTATTTGAGCTAACAAAAAAAGGGTTTGCACTTTATATTAGCCACTTTCCTTCATATGAGGTTATTTACGGTGCGGTAGCAACAATTCCTATTTTATTTGTGTGGGTGTATTTAGCGTGGGTAGTTGTACTTTTGGGCGCCGAATTTACGGCGTGTATTAGCCCAAATGATATTGAGGATACCCCAGAAATAGAACTGGAAGAAGAACCTAAATCAAAGGATATAAGTTAAATGCAAGGGCTAATACAGCGCGTAAAACACGCAAAGGTAGAAGTTGACAACCAGGTAATTGGGCAAATAGAGCAAGGTATTTTACTTTTGTTAGGTGTTGAAAAGGCAGACGATAATGAGGCAGCTGATAAGCTTCTACATAAAGTAAGTAATTACCGAATTTTTACCGACGAAAACGATAAAATGAATTTAAGTTTAAAAGACATGGGTGGTGAATTATTAGTTGTTTCGCAATTTACGTTAGCCGCAAATACTAAAAAAGGAATGCGTCCGAGCTTTTCATCTGCAGCGACCCCAAGCCAAGCTAACGCGCTTTACGAGTACTTTGTTGATCAAGCTAAAGCGCAAGGTATTAGTGTTGCAACCGGTGAGTTTGGTGCTGATATGCAAGTGAGTTTATGTAACGATGGACCGGTTACGTTTAACTTATCTGTTTAGGGTGTTGTTTACTAATGATCACTATATGGTTAACGTAACCTGAAATTTTATGAGGGTATACTGTATAACCAAATACATCGAATAATAGCTTTTGGAGCTGTTTTAACTGTGAGTTATGTTGCGATAAAAAGTTAATAAATAGTTTGCCGGTAGTGTTAAGTGCAGCGTGAATTTTTTCATAAAATGCGTGCTCAAATAAAAATCGGGGCGCATCTATCTGGCAGAATAAATCTAATATAACCCAATCTATATTACGCGCTGAAGTAAGTACCACCTGTGCATCATCGCATAGTAAATTTTCGTTACTGCTTAATGCAAAAAACTGCGAATAACATGCCAATATGCCTGCATTTTTTTCAACTGACGTTATATTTACTTGAGGGTGTTGCTTAAGTAAATAGTTACGAATAGCCCCACCGCCCAATCCAAGTTCAAGCACGTTATTAGGTGGTGGCAGTGTTTGCCATTGCGCTGCTAAATATTGCAAGTGAGGAAACAACAGTGTTTGTGGATTATTGACGTCGATAATGGATTGCAATGTGTTGTTTATTAATAGCCAGCGTAAATTACCATGCTCGCGAACTTGAATGTGATCGCCATTTACGTTTTGCCAATAAAGTAGCGTTCCTTCATTTTGGCTGTTTTCAATAAAATGACTGTTAATTAGGCCTGTTGAGGCATCAATGTATGTGGTCATGTTATTTAGCATAAACCAGCTTTAGTAAAGCGCAATGGGATCTGTCATTAATTTTTTACGTATTTTAAAAGCTTCACCAAAGTCGTATTTGCAGTTTTGTTAAGATGGAGTATGGTATTTGCCATCAATAGGTTGAGGCCTTTTTAAATTTTTACATGCGGCTTTTACAGCAACAGGAGTAAGTATGTTTCAGGTAAGTACCCCACAAAGTAGCGAAGATTGGCAAGCTTATTATCAATTACGCTGGCAGGTTTTACGCGCTCCTTGGGGGGAACCAAGAGGTTCTGAACAAGATGATTTAGAACAAGACGCTGAACACCGCTTTATAAAAAATAAAGAGGGTGATGTATTAGGTGTGGCTCGATTACATTTTAATAACCACGAGCAAGCTCAGGTTCGTTATATGGCTGTGGCTGAAGGTAACCGAAATCAGCATATTGGTAGTCGCCTGTTACACGATTTAGAAAAAATAGCGTGGACACAAAATGCCGATGAGCTGGTGTTATTTGCACGTGAGCGAGCGCTTGAATTTTATAAGCGTCATGGGTACGAATTAAAAGAAAAAGCGCACTTGGCATATGGTGACGTACAGCATTATAAAATGGTTAAGCAAAAACCGAGTGAGCCGGGTTGGTTCCGCCATCCAAATTGGACTCAGGTACTGCAAAATATCTGGCGAGAATCAATTCCTATTAGTGATGCAATGGGCATTAAAGTAGAAAGTTACACCGATTGGCAATTTACAACCAGCGCTGATTTAGACGCTAATTTAAATTTACATAACACCATGTTTGCTGGTTCTATTTATAGTTTAGCGACATTAACTGGCTGGGGTGCAACGTATTTGGCGCTCAAAGAAGCGGGACTTGAAGGTAGCATAGTTTTAGCCGATGCGAGTATTAAGTACCTGAAACCACTCAATACAGATCCGCGCGGTTGTGTAGATTTACAAGCGTGTAAAGGCAAATTAAGCGATTTAGAAGCCGATGGTAAAACAAGTTATGTGGTACCGGTAATCATTTATGATGGTGACAACGTAGTTGCTGAGTTTGAAGGTGTTTTTGCCGTAAAAAAATAACGAGTAATTTTTAATTGAAAAAAAGCCAAGCACTTAATAATTAATGCTTGGCTTTTTTATAAGCTGATATTACAACAAATCAGTTAATAATATACCCACACCAATACGCTCAACGTCGGCGTTATAATCTATTAGGCTTTCACCGTAGCCGTTAAAGTATTGCGCGTAGCCACGAACGCGGCCCCACAAAGGAAATGACCAATCAAGCTGAAGTGCACCACGATTGTCTGAATTTAAATTATTGCGAGTCATAAAGCTAAATTCATGGTCGTGATAACGATAAGCACCGCTAAATTCAAAGTACCCCATGTATTTGTAAATATCAGGGTTATCATCACCTTTTGCATCTAGCAGGTTTTCTTTTTCGTCTTCAGCTATGCGATACCAAGGTTTAAAGCTAAAAACAAAGCCTCGGTTTTCCCATATGAAGTCGGCGTAAATACGGTTCCACGAACGTGAGTTTGGTTGGCTTCGACCATTTGACTGGTGTGAAATACCTAACACAATAGCCATTTCATCGCCCCAAAGTACGTTTTTTGGATCCAGATAATTTATCCAAAAAATTTCAGGTTCGTAGTTGGTTTCACGAAATGGCGATGAAATTTCTGAGTTATAAATTTGCCAATACGATTGCAGCGTAAAACCAAAATACAAGGCTTGGTCTTCGTCAGAAAATTCGTCAAACAAGGGAACCTTGATTGAAAGTTGATATTTTGCTTCTAAGTTATCGAGCGTATCACCATCTTGTTCATCGGTGAGCTCATCAAAACGGTCAAAAGGGCGATCGTTAGGATGCGATACGTATGATAATGGCAATATGTAATTACGTTTGTGGGGGGTGATTACATTACGATTTTTTTTACCAACCTCTTCACGTGCTTGGCGTTTATCGAGTGCGGTCAGTTGTTTGTTTTCTTCCAGTGCAGAGCATTTTTTACGAAGCTCATCGAGTGTTTGCTTGCCATCGCCCCCAATCACTTCATTCAAAATACATTGCTTGACGAGTTCTATACTGCTGTCTTGCTCGTTTGTTTGTACTTCGTCTTGCGCAAATGCTGCGGTACTTAGTAAAGCTGAAAGGGTGATCCAGTGGCGCCAGCTCATTGTAATTCCTTGTGAGTATTGGGTAGGTTGTGATTTATTTTATTATAACGCTTTTTACATTAGGTACAGTGAACTTTTACTGAACTATTCACATTACGTTAAAAGCGGTACTAACAGATCAAAAGAAAAGCGGCCAAAGCCGCTTTATCTAATGTACATTAACTTAGGAGATTAATGTACTCTCACGCAATGAGAAGGGTGAGCTATAGCTCAAATACGTTTGTAAAAAATTTATACAACTCAGTGCCTTGATTTACGCTTGCTGAGGCAAAGTGCAAAATAGCGATAGCATCGCAATCAAGAGTCAGCGTTTGTAATGGTTGTTCACTTAGGTAGCGTTCCATACGTAAAATATGTGCGATGGGCTCGCCTGCTTTAATATGACCACCAAGTGGTGCTATATATTCAACCATGCCGCCAATAGGGGCGTAATAGGCAAAGTAGTCATCTAGGTTACACGCATAGCGAGTTATATTAGCTGGTTTATGCGGTGCATCTACTAATACGTTCTTATGATTTAGGTAGCATAATATGCTCTTTGCATCGTTGAGTGCTTCTTTTAAATCTATTTTTTCTTGGCTACCTAGCTCAACTGTAAAGGCTTCTACCTGCACGTTGAACGAACGCCCTTGCGCGCTAAGTGCATTGCTTAAGTGCCACCATGGGCAAAAGCTAGCTTCATCCATAGCGCCATCAAAGTCGCTTGGGATCAGCAGTACATGTTCAATATTAAAATAACGAGCACTGTCTGTTGCATAGGTTGGGCAATATAAATGCTTACTTGAAATAGGGCCTGTGTGTAAATCGAGTACTATGTCGGCTTGGTGCGCAAGCTTTTGCAAATTAAGCGCAATGCGTTTACCGGTATTGAGTAAATATGCAGGGCCGTTAAGTTTGGTGTCTATTTCATCAAGCAAGGCTTGTTTAAAGTTATTTTTTAAAGCTGCATCGTCGTACTGGCTATGATCTTTGGCAAACTGGGTGACTAAATCACTATTGTAGTGATACATACGGTTCCAGTTAGTGCCCGTAATTGGGTCGAATCGGCCAAGGGTAAACTCCCCTGATTTTTGATTGCAACCAATAGGGTTAGCATATGGTACTAAGGTAATGTCGCCTTTTAAATTGAGCTGTTTTAACTGCTCTAGCAGCTGAAAAATAACCGCGTTACCTTGTACCTCGGCGCCATGCATGTTGGCTTGAATATACACGCTTGGACCTGTGCCGTCGCCTTTTAAGCGATACACCGGAATAGTGAGAGGCAAGCCATTTGCTACTTCCCCTACTACAATGTTTTCTTGGCTAATGGGTGTTGTTATGCTCATGTTTATTACCTTAAGTAGTGACTGGCATTTTCTGCTTGGCGCACACAGGTGAGCTCGCCATTTTGTAACACATATTCTGCGGCTAGTTCATGGCATAAAAAGTAGGGCATGCTTTCGGTAAAACCATAGGCGCCACATTGGCTAAATACCAGCCAGTCTTGCTCGTTTAAATCGCTTGGTAGGGTATGCTCACCTAAACAATCAAGGGCAGTACATAATGGGCCATATAGGCTCATTGCTTGTTCTGGCGCCGTTGATTCGCGCAATAACGCCGCAGGAAAATCTTGGCTTGTAACAGCAGGGCGCAATAAGTGGTTAATACCACCGGTTAAAATAACTTGCTGTTGGCCGTAGTTTTGTTTGCACTCTACTACGGGGTTAGCATAATGCCCGCATTCACCTACAGCGTAACGACCAAGCTCCATCCAAAGCTCGTCTACACCCGCCTCTTTTTTAATTTTTGCCAGCGCGGCAATAAGGCCATCCCATTCAAGTATTGTCTCGTTTTGTGTATAAGGAATACCTAAACCACCGCCTAAATCTAAAATTTTAAGGTTTATATTTAAGTTATTAGCCAAGGTGGTAAGCGGTGCAATCATTTGCGACCACAGCTCGCTTAGCTTTTGCGTGCTGAGCATATTGCCCCACTGAAAAATATGCAGGCCATCAAAATTAAGTGCTGGGTAATCGCCAGTATTGAGCGCTTGCCATTCATCGCAGCCAAGCCCAAACGGAGTTAGGCTGTCGCCGCCTAGTGGGTTTTTTTCACCTTCAGGCCAGCGTAGTTGCACACGCAATAAAACTTGCAGCTGCGTATTTTGCAGCTGCGCTTGTTGGTTTAACCAACGCACTTGATTGAGGCTTTCGGCAACAAAAATACGTACGCCGCGCTCGATAAAGTGTTTAATTTGTTTAGGGCTCTTTGCAGGCCCTGTGTTGAGCACGCGCTGCGAACTAATACCTTGTGCAAGGACTTGTTCAAGTTCACCTTTACTTGCTACGTCAAAGTTAAAGCCTGCGCTATCTAAGCTTTGAATAATCTTAGAAAGCGGGTTCGCTTTTACTGCATACCAAAGTTTTACATCGGTTTGCGCAACTAAGCGCGTAAGGTGTGCGTTTAGTTTATCTAAGTCGTAAACAAAAAAAGGAGTATCAAGCTGCTGTGTAAGCGTATTAACAGCGGTTTTGATTGGCGTGCTCAAAAAGCTCATTATCGTAAAACCTCTTCAAGTAATAATGATGCATCGCTTTGTTCGTCGCGGTATTTAACAATTAACGCACACGACATGCTTAAACCTTGCTCACGTGCCCATTCGTTAGACGCCGGGCGAGAGCCAGGTATTACAATTGCGTATTCTGGGATTGGCTCGCCTTTATCTAGCTGACGCTCGTTAACACAGTCGTAAACCGGAATAGTTGCAGATAAACGCACGCCTGGTGCCAGTACCGCGCCTTTTTTAACCACTACGCCTTCAACAATGACACAACCTGCGCCAATAAACGCATCGTCTTCAACTACTACTGGGCTTGCCCCAATTGGCTCAAGTACACCGCCAAGTTGAACGGCTGCGCTCAAATGTACGTTTTTACCTACTTGTGCACATGAACCCACTAATGCGTGGCTATCAACCATAGTGCCTTCGTCGATGTATGCGCCAATATTTACGTACGCTGGTGGCATAATAATAGTGCCTTTAGCTACGTAGGCACCGCGGCGAACACTGGTGCCACCTGGTACCATACGCACGCCGTCGTCAGTGCTAAATTCTTGCGGTGCAAGGTTGTGCTTATCAACAAACCCGCCTGCAAACTCGGTGTTAGTGCCATTTTTAAAGGCTTCTAAAATGCCTTGTTTTACTTCTACGTTAGCTTCCCATTGGCCGCTTTCGTTTTGTGATGCTGCGCGTACTGCGCCCGATTCTAAATTATTAAGTAGTTCTAACCAGCTCATTATAAAAACCTGTATTTAATGCCAAGATAAAATGGTGTCGTTTGCAGTGGTAATGCAATCGGTTTGCGTTAACTCAAGATGCGTTAAAGGCGGGCGCAGCAACGGGCTACTTAAGCGGCCTTGTTGGTGCATTAGCACTTTAACGGGAATAGGGTTTGCTACAGCAAATAGGCTATTAATAGCGCGAGTCCACTGAGCAAATAAATTGGGGTGTTGGCCACTTAAGCTGCGTTTTACAAATTCGTGTGTTTGCAAAGGCCACGCGTTTGCCGCAACAGATACTAAGCCTTTTGCACCTGCTTGGGCAAAGTAGGGCATAAGTGCATCGTCGCCACTGTATAACGCTAAATTAGGCGCGGCTTGTCGGTATGCTTCAAATTGGGTGATGTTGCCACTGGCTTCTTTCAAAGCCCACAGTTTTGGGTGCGCTTTTAAGTTTTCAATGGTTTCGATAGGAATGCTTACACCGCTGCGCCCAGGTACGTTGTATAACATACACGGATGCGCGCTTTCGTTTAATAAGCTTTCGTACCAATGTGTTTGACCTACAGCCCCTGGTTTTGCATAAAGAGGCGAGCCTAATAAGTAGCTGTGAATAGGTAATTGGTTACAGTAGCTAACCCATTCTTTTTGTTGGGCCAAGTTACTACCACCCACAGCAACCATAAGCGGTACATTGGGTTTTAATTGGCACACATGCTCAACAATGCCTTGCTGCTCATTAAGCGTAAGGGCTAAGCCTTCACCTGTGCTACCGAGCAGTAAAATACCGTTGTGTGCTGCTTCTTGTTCGCTAACAAGTGTTGTGAGCGTGTCGTAGTCAACATTACCTTGTTGATCAAACGGCGTAACAAGCGCTGTCCACAGTGCGTAGTCGTCTAAATTGAAATTATTGATCATCTCTTACGAACCTATAAGGTGTTCGAGATATTAAAGGGGCTGTATGATGTGAGCCGCATTAACGTCGTTCGAACAGTATTCGAAGAGCGAATGGGCTTAAAATAATAGGGCGCACAGCCTTATTATTTAAGACCAGAAGCTCTCCACCAAACTAATAAGCTGTTTTAAAACAGCTATTGGTGACAGTCGCTAGGATTCAACCTAGTCGCCCGAAGTAATTGCTTCGCAAAAGCGTTTACCTCTCGGCGGTATTCCCCTGACGTATGCTCACTGGAGTTTGCGCTCCTAACATACGCTACCTGAATAACGCACCTCTTCTAGCCCTTTGTATTTTGTTTAACCGCAAAAGGTTTAACAAAATACAATTTAAATAGGGTAATTGCGGCGATTAAAACATTTTAGCCGTCTAGGTGTCAAGTTGCAGGGTACAGATTAGTTCATCGAAAATGTGGGTGGTTACGTATTGGCTGCTTTTCTCGTAAACTAACCCTATGAGCAGCGAGGTATTTAATAAGTATGGAAAAATTTAGCGATATTTATAAGCGAGCAGTAGAGCGAAAAGGCTCTGAAAAAATGCTTAAGTTATTACTCGCAAAACCCTTATCTAAAAAAGCATTAAGCACGTTAAGTGACGACGATTGGCTTGAAGAATTTACCCGAAAAGTTTTTCAAAGTGGTTTTTACTGGTCGGTAATAAACAGCAAATGGCCGGGCTTTAGAGAGGTTTTTTGGGAATTCAGCGTTGATAAGCTGTTAATGATGCCGCCCGATATGCTCGAGCAAAAAGCGAGTGATGAGCGTATTATTCGTAATTATAAAAAAGTGAAAACAATTCCTGAAAATGCCTACATGATCCACGAAATAGCACAGGAATATGGCAGTTTTAGCAAGTTTATTGCCCAGTGGCCAACAGATAATATTATTGGTTTATGGGCGCATTTAAAAAAGCACGGCGCCCGATTAGGCGGTAATACAGGCCCTTATGCCTTAAGAGCACTTGGCAAAGACACTTTTTTACTTTCGCGAGATGTAGAGAGTTACCTAAGGGCACATAAAATTATTGATGGTGGGCTGCAAACTAAAAAATCACTCACTGCTGCGCAGGCATTTTTTAACGAAATGCAAAAGCAAAGTGGTTTAAGTATGCAAGAGCTAAGTTTAATTGTGGCCTATGGTGTGGGTGACAATCGCGTAGGTATACGTCAACAGTCAGGAAATTAACCATGAAACTAGTGCCGAGATACACAGACATAGCAGATAATTTCGCAATAGAAGATCAACCATCAAGCGTTGCAGCTCCGCAACTGCTTTTGTGGAACGAAGCGTTAGCAAAGCAGTTTAATATAGATGTTGAGCCGCAGCTGCGTGCTAGTACCTTTGCAGGCAATGAATCACAGCAAATAAAGTCGGTAGCGCTTGGTTATTCGGGGCACCAGTTTGGTCACTTTTCGCCGCGCTTGGGTGATGGGCGAGCGCATTTGCTTGGTGCTATAAATGACGATAAAAACCAGCTGTGGGATATTCAGTTAAAAGGTTCAGGCGCTACCCCGTATTCTAGAGGTGGCGATGGAAAATGCGCACTAGGCCCTGCTATTCGTGAATATGTAATGAGTGAAGCTATGCACGCATTAGGTATTCCCACTACTCGCTGTTTGGCTGTGGTTGGCACCGGCGAAGCGGTTTACCGTAATCCGCCCCAACCTGGGGCTGTTGTTACTCGCTTAGCAAGCAGCCATATTCGCGTTGGCTCGTTTCAATACTTAGCAACCCAAGGCGATTCAGAGGGATTGAAAAAATTAGCTGATGTAGCCATTGAACGCCATTACCCTGAAATAACGAGTGAAGGCCCTGAGCGATATATCGCTTTTTTGACAGCAGTCATTAGCAATCAAGTGAACTTGATTATTAATTGGATGCGCGTTGGGTTTGTTCATGGCGTTATGAACACCGATAACACCCTCGTAAGTGGCGAAACCATAGATTATGGCCCGTGTGCAATGATGGATAGCTTTGACTTTGACACCGTATTTAGCTCTATAGACAAGCAAGGCCGCTACGCTTTTGGTAATCAGCCAAATATGGCGAGTTGGAATTGTGCTCGCTTAGCTGAAAGCCTTATCCCATTAATTAGCGATGATGAAGAAAAAGCTGTGTCATTACTTACTCCCGTCATACATCATTTTTCAGAGCAATTTAATACTCAATTTACAGTAATGTGGAGCAAAAAATTAGGCCTGGCTGGTGCAAAAGAGGGCGACAAAGATCTTGTTTCTGAGCTACTAACATTATTGCAAGCACATCATCTTGATTACACCAATACTTTTGATGCACTGACGGAGTTTGTGAATGGCAATGCAACTATTCCAAAAGAATTAATTGAGTGGGCGAATAAGTGGCAAAGCCGAACAAGTAACGATAGCTACAAAACCATGCGAGCAGCCAATCCACGTATAATTCCGCGAAATCATATAATTGAAACAATATTAGCTGAATATAATGAGCTTGGTTCAAGTAAACTGATGAGCCGTTTTGTAAAAGTAGCTAATAATCCGTACTTGTTCAGCGATGATATGGCCGAATTTCAAGAGGTGCCGTCAAATGATACCGACTATAAAACTTTTTGTGGTACTTAAGTGTTGTAAAAATAGATAAGTTAATGATTATAAATAACGATATTTTAGCACAGAGATGTTCATTGATTGAGCAAAGCAAATTCCGGTGTTACTATCTAAACATAAAGATAAGTTAGTTTCATTGTGAGCAAGAACAATTGATTGAGTTGTCTTTGTGTCTTCTGCAGATTATCGATTTATATGATCAACTAGTTGGTTTCTAGCTAGGTAAAGTTTTAAATTTCACCTAAACTGATTTGTTGGATATCGTTATATCGCATTGAAAAAAATTATAAACTTTATTTTTCGTTAAGTATTGATTAACAAAAGTTGAGTTAGTCTGTATAAAACTCAGTGAGCTAGTACTTAATTAGCCACAATTTATTAGTTGTTAAAATGGGAAGAAAACAATGAAATTAAAATCACTAACTATTGCAATTGCGTTAGCTGCAACTAGCGTATCTACTTTTGCTGCTGACAAGCAAGAAGGTTTCTATATTGGCGCATTTGGCGACTACTACGATGCGTCTTGGGAAAATATGAGCGCACAGGCTGGTCTTGACGTAAACGAGTCGACTGGCTTTGGTCTTGAAGCGGGTTACCGCTTCAGCGATTTTTGGAGTGCTCGTTTAGAGTATGCAGATCTTGATTTCAATGCATTCGACAAAGCCGCTGGTAACCGTAACAACATCGACGGTAGCCGTTTTGGTATTGATGCGCTTTACCATTTAGATGGCGGTCCTTTCTACGGTTTAGTTGGTATTAAATCAATGGACGTTGTTGATGACAACACGTTCTTAAATGCAGGTGTTGGTTACAGACACTTCATTACTGACAACTTATTCGCTAACGTTGAAACTGCTGTATATCAAGGTATTGATAAAGGTTACACAGATGTTGGCGCTAAATTAGGTATTAACTATTTCTTTGGACAAAACACTATGCCTGCTGAGCCGGTACAGCCTGCGCCAGAGGTTGTTGAAGTTATGGTTGAGCCAGTAGACAGCGACAATGACAATATTTTAGATGCTGATGACAAGTGTCCTAATACACCAATGACAGATGCTGTTGATGGTACTGGTTGTACTTTATATGAAGATAAAGAAGTAACTGTGAGCTTATTAGTAACGTTCCCTAACGACAAAGCTGCTGTATTACAGCGTTACTTAGACGACATCGATCAAGTTGCATCTTTCTTAAAAGATTACCCAGATACAACAGTGCTTTTAGAAGGTCATACTTCAGCAGTAGGTAAAGCGACTTACAACAAAATGCTATCTAAAAAGCGTGCTGATTCGGTAGCTAAGCAACTGATAGCTGACGGTATTGCATCTGACCGTATTACTACGGTAGGTTTAGGTGAAGAACGCCTTAAAAATGAAGCTAACACAGCCGCTGCGCACGCAGAAAACCGTCGTGTTGAAGCGCACATCAAAACAATCAAAACAGTAAAAGTTTTACGTTAATAGATTATTTTGACTATAAAAACCCAGCTTATGCTGGGTTTTTTTATGGCCGCTATTTATGCTGCCTACCTAAATAATAATGATTATTACTTAACAAGTATTCATGGAAATAGAATTTCCCTTAACTACTATTCATAGTGTTTATAGTCGGTATAATCAGTTGTGTAACTGGATGGATTTTCATCTATCTATAAAAGCTTTATAATTACGCGTTAGAATACTATAAGTATTGGGTAACAAGTGCGCATGAAGCGCTACCGAATACTTTCACGTCACCAAGAGGGCAATATTGTGCTACAAGAATATCGTAAACACGTAGAAGAACGTGCCGCGTTAGGTATCGTACCAGCGCCATTAGATGCTCAGCAAACTGCTGATCTTATTGAATTAATAAAAAACCCACCGGCAGGTGAAGAAGAATTCATTTTAGATTTATTAATCAATCGTGTACCACCAGGTGTTGATGACGCTGCTTACATCAAAGCAGGCTTCCTAGCCGCTGTTGCTAAAGGTGAAGCGACTACTTCTCTTATTTCTAAAGAAAAAGCAGCTGAATTATTAGGAACAATGCTAGGCGGATACAACATCGCGCCAATGATTGACCTACTTGATGACGAATCATTAGCGCCAATCGTAGTAAAAGGCCTTTCAAACACATTACTTATGTTTGATGCTTTCTACGACGTAGAAGAAAAAGCCAAAGCGGGCAATGCGTTTGCTAAGCAAATTATCGAATCTTGGGCTGCAGCGCAATGGTTTACAAATAAGCCAGCAGTAGCTGAAAAAATCTCTGTTACTGTATTTAAAGTAACGGGTGAAACAAACACCGATGACTTATCACCTGCACCAGATGCATGGTCACGTCCTGATATCCCACTTCATGCTTTGGCAATGCTAAAAAATGAGCGTGATGGCATAAACCCAGATAAAGCAGGTGAAGTAGGTCCTATCGTTCAGCTTGAAGAACTAAAAACTAAAGGCTTACCACTTGCTTATGTAGGTGACGTTGTAGGTACTGGTTCTTCTCGTAAGTCTGCTACTAACTCTGTGCTTTGGTTTATGGGTGATGATATCCCATTTGTACCAAATAAACGTGTTGGTGGTGTATGTTTAGGTAACAAAATAGCACCTATCTTCTTTAACACAATGGAAGATTCTGGCGCATTACCAATCGAATTAAATGTTGACGAGTTCAACATGGGTGATCAAATTGATATTTACCCATACGAAGGTGTTGTTAAACGCCATGGTACTGATGATGTTATCTCTACTTTTGAACTTAAATCAGATGTAATCCTTGATGAAGTTCGTGCTGGTGGTCGTATTCCACTTATCATTGGTCGTGGTTTAACAGACAAAGCACGTACATCTTTAGGTTTAGGTGCTACTGATGTATTTAAAGTACCAGCAGTGACTGAAGAGTCAGACAAAGGCTTTACACTAGCGCAAAAAATGGTTGGTAAAGCATGTAACGTAGCCGGTATTCGCCCAGGCCAATACTGTGAGCCTAAAATGACTACTGTAGGTTCGCAAGATACTACTGGTCCTATGACACGTGATGAACTTAAAGACTTAGCATGTTTAGGTTTCTCTGCAGATTTAACAATGCAGTCATTCTGTCATACCTCTGCTTACCCTAAACCAATTGACGTAAACACGCACCATACGCTTCCTGATTTCATCATGAACCGTGGCGGTGTTTCACTTCGCCCTGGTGACGGTGTAATTCACTCGTGGTTAAACCGTATGTTATTACCAGATACCGTAGGTACTGGTGGTGATTCACATACTCGTTTCCCACTAGGTATTTCGTTCCCAGCGGGTTCTGGTGCAGTAGCATTCGCAGCAGCAACAGGTGTTATGCCACTTGATATGCCTGAGTCTATTTTGGTTCGCTTTAAAGGTGAAATGCAGCCAGGTATCACATTACGTGATCTTGTTCATGCAATCCCTTACTACGGTATCAAAGAAGGCTTATTAACGGTTGAGAAGAAAGGTAAAATCAACGAATTCTCTGGCCGTGTACTAGAAATTGAAGGTGTTGAGCACTTAACTGTTGAGCAAGCATTTGAACTATCTGATGCATCAGCAGAACGTTCAGCTGCAGGTTGTACTGTTAAGCTTTCTAAAGAGTCTATCTCTGAGTACCTTGAGTCTAACATTGTTATGCTTAAGTGGATGATCTCTGAAGGTTACGGCGATGTTCGTACAATCGAGCGTCGTATTACTGCAATGCAAGATTGGTTAGCTAACCCAGAACTTATGGAAGCTGACGCGGATGCAGAATACAAGCACGTACTTGAAATCGACCTAGCTGATATTAAAGAGCCGGTACTTTGTGCACCGAATGACCCAGATGATGCGCGTTTACTATCTGACGTTACAGGCGAGAAAATCGATGAAGTATTTATCGGTTCTTGTATGACTAATATTGGTCACTTCCGTGCCGCAGGTAAATTATTAGATGGCTTTACTGGTCGTATTCCAACACAGCTTTGGGTTGCTCCACCAACGAAGATGGATAAAGACCAACTTACAGACGAAGGTTACTACGGTATCTTTGGTCGTGTTGGTGCACGTATTGAAACTCCAGGGTGTTCACTGTGTATGGGTAACCAAGCACGCGTTGCAGATAAAGCAACAGTTGTTTCTACCTCAACACGTAACTTCCCTAACCGTTTAGGTACAGGCGCAAACGTATTCTTAGCATCAGCAGAACTTGCTGCAGTGGCGGCAATTTTAGGTAAATTACCTACTCCGGCTGAGTACCAGGAATATGCAGCGAAAATCAATGCAACGGCAGCAGATACTTACCGTTACTTGAACTTCCACCGTATGCCTCAGTACACTAAAAAAGCAGACAATGTAATTATTCAGCAAGCTGTTTAATTTATAGAGTTTGAATAAAAAACCCGCTTCGGCGGGTTTTTTATTGTTTAAATATAATTTAGATTATTCATGCTTTAATAGCCTTATACTGAATTAAAATTAAGTATTTTTCACATTTAAGTTGGATAATAAAGCAATAATTCCTCGCTACATGCATTAAAATCTCTTTTAATATTCTCATTATTTTAGGCGAGATTTCATGACTGCATTAAACAACCAGAATTTACTGCAACTTCGTTTTATTAACCAAGCAAATATTGATTTGGTTAAGCCTTCTTTTGATAACCTACCTGCAAATCCATATGCAGATGGCGAATTTCGTAAGCGTCGTTATTCAGTAATTAAATTTCAAGATGGTGAGCTAAAATTGCAAGCTGCCAAAGCATTTGTTCAAGACGATTCGATTAATACGTTTCAAGGTAACGTTGAACGTACTTACGAAAATTTAGAGCAAAGCCTACTTGAATCAGATGGCATGAAAAGTATTGTCAGTGAGTTTTGCCAGCTTACCGGTATTGATGAAGATCGCGATATTGAAATACATCAATTTAGAATGTTAGCCATTGATAGCGATACGCCAGCAGCGCCTGAAGGCGTGCATCAAGATGGTTTTGATCATGTATGTATATGCGGTGTTTCGCACGAAAACTTAGAAGGTGGCGAGTTACTTGTATACGAAAACAAACAAGCTGAGCCATGTTTCAAAATGGAAATTAAAGACGGCATGTTTGCGCTTATAAACGACCGTCAAGTGTGGCATAACGCCACACCAATGAACAAAGTTGATGCCAGCAAACCAGGTTACCTGGATTGCTTTGTACTTACGTCTTAAGGGATGAGCATGAATATAGCGCAATTACGTGAGCAGTTTCCGGCATTAATGCAAAGTGTTGATGGTAAATCGCCGATATTTTTAGACGGCCCTGGTGGCTCTCAAGTGCCGCAGTCAGTGCTTAATGCAATGTCTGCTTATTTAGGACACTACAATTCAAACCTAGGTGGTGCGTTTTTTTCAAGCGATAAAACTGTTGAGCTAATGGCAAATGCACGCCAAGCTGCAGCAGATTTACTTAATGCGCCAAGTGCTCAAAATATTGTGTTTGGCCCTAACATGACAAGCCTTACCTTTAGTTTTAGCCGAGCTATATCGCGCGATTGGCAAGCCGGTAATGAGATCATTGTTACTAACGCCGATCACTTCTCAAACGTGTCATCATGGCAGCAAGCCGCAGAAGATAAAGGCGTTAAGGTTAATACTGCCTTGATTAATGAAGCCGATTGCAGCCTAGATATGACGCAGTTTGAAAGCTTATTAAACAGCAAGACTAAGTTGGTGGCTGTTACCTATGCTTCAAATACTACAGGCTCAATTAACGATATTGAACGCATTATAGAGCTAGCTCATGCTGTGGGCGCTCTTGTGTATGTTGATGCGGTACATTATGCGCCGCACGAGCTTATTGATGTACAAGCCCTTGATTGCGACTTTTTAGCCTGCTCAGCGTATAAGTTTTTTGGCCCACACTTAGGGATGGTGTACGGTAAAAAAGAGCATCTTGAAGGTTTTACGCCTTACAAAGTAGAGCCCGCCAAAGATGTAGCGCCGGGACGTTGGGAAACAGGTACCCAAAGCTTTGAAGCAATGGCAGGCTTTATTGCCGCTGTTGATTACATTGCTGCAATTAGCGAGCTTGATGATGGCCATACACGCCGTGAAAAGCTAACAGCTGCGTTTGCTAAAACTAAACAGCACGAGATGGCGCTCAGTGAACACTTTTTAACGCGCTTAGTTAATTACCCTCGTATAAAGTTGTACGGTATTGATGACTTTGATCGATTAAACGAACGTACCCCTACGTTTGCTTTAACGTTTGAAGGTTTAGAGCCACGCGCCGTTTCAGAGTTTTTAGGCAAACAGCATATATGTGTGTGGGATGGACATTTTTACGCGCAAGGTTTGTGTAAGCAATTAAACGTGCTTGATACAGGCGGTGTAGTACGTATTGGTTGTATGCATTACAACACAGTCGAAGAGCTTGATAAGCTGTTTGATATGTTTGACGAGCTACTTGGTTAAATAGGTCGTCTATTAAATATATAAATAAGCCATAAGTGTTACTTATGGCTTATTTATTGGTTTAGCTTTTAGGTGCACCATATATTTGCTCTGCACGGTTAAATAGCACCCACGAGGTTAAAATATACTTATCGTTTGATACTGGCTTATTACCTCTATGTGTATGCGTAAAGTAGCCAGGCGCTATCACCATGGTGCCTTTTTTAGGGGCTATTTTACGGTTTTGATAATAAAACTCCGTTTCTCCACCTTCCTCGACATCGTTTAAGTAAAACATAAATAAAAGTACACGATGCAGGGCTTCATTGTGTTGTAACTGAGGATACACTTCGCTGTGCCAGTAAGGATAACCCCCTTTATTTACCTCGTATTTCTGCGCTTGGATATTACCTAATCTAAATATTTGCTGCACAAGGACAGGGAGCTGTGGCTTACCCACTTCATCAAAATTTTCTTGAGTTAAATCTACTACTTCCCCCGTTTTTGGATGATAAACCTTTAAGCCAAATGCGCCAATCATCATAAAAATATGTTCTTCAATATAGTTAAAAACATGTTGTGCAGTCGTTTGTTGTATATGTTTTAATTGCTCTGCGTATTCGGGGTGACTATTTAGGTGCAGGTCGTGACTGTCTTTTTTCTTTAAATCAACACCGCCTGAAGTAACCCCTTGTTTTACATGCGGGCTTTGCGTGAACGTATTAATAAAGTTATCGCAAAAATCATCGCTCAATGCGTTTTCATAAACGCGAATAAAGTCCGTCATGGTTTACCTTTGTATAATTATTTTTGGATTAATATGTTTATTGAAAAAGTGATACCGCGCTTTAGCGAAACAGATGCACTCGGACACATCAACAATACCGTACTCCCCGTGTGGTTTGAAGCCGCTCGCGTCCCTATTTTTAAATTTTTTACGCCAGACTTAAACCCACATGACTGGAAACTAATCATTGCCAAAATAGAAGTGTCGTTTGTGGGGGAGTTATTTTATGGCCACGAGATCACGATTAAAACGTCTGTAGATCACATCGGCACAAGCTCTTTTGTACTCAAGCAAGAGGCATTTCAGCATGATAAATGCTGTGCAATTGGAAAGGTTGTAATGGTCAGATATAACTTTGCTGAAAGAGCTAAGCAAGCTTTGAGCACTGAAGAAAAAGCAGCACTTGAGAAGCATATGGCTTAATTTACAAACCGATACTGCGGTGTTACGCACATTTCAACTTAGCCAATTATAAAAAGGTAGTCAGTATTAACGTTAAATAAATAGCGCAATTGTAAATTTTATTAAAAAATTTAACGTTTTTTAATTGAGTTACCAATATGAGTTATATACTATTTATAATATATATAGCTGCCTTATCTAACTAATATAGTTTTCTAGGTAACTTTTGAGGAATGTGCGTGACGATGACAACCATTGATGAACCAATGCGGGTTATACAGCTTAGTGACTCTAAGAATCTAACTGCCGAAATATTGCCATTTGGTGCAATAATTAAAAGCATTAAATTTAAAAACCAAGAAATGACGCTTAGCGTCGACGATCCTCAGTACTATCTTGAAAACCCATTTTATTTAGGCGCTACAGTAGGTCGATACGCTAATCGTATCGCTGAAGGGCGTTTTAACTTATCTGGCTCGCAGTATCAACTGGAAGCAAATAACGGCCCTAATAGCCTACACGGCGGCGTTAAAGGCTTTAATAAAGTACTTTGGCAAGTAACCAAACAAACCGACAGTGAGGTTGAGCTTTATTATTGCTCAGTGGATGGCGAAGAGGGTTTTCCTGGAGAGTTAAAAGTATGGCAAACCATTACTGCAGAAAATGGGCAGCTTCTACTTAAGTTTAAAGCGACTTGCAATAAAGAAACTCTCGTTAACTTCACTAACCATTGCTATTTTAATCTTGAGAGCAGCGACACTATTGAGAACCATTTACTTCAGGTAAATGCGACCCACTATTTACCCATTGATGAGCACAGCATCCCATTGGGCGAGCCTGCCCCCGTTGCAAATAGTTGCTTTGATTTCATTAAGCCAAAATTAGTTAAAGATGCATTAACGCAAAGTCACACCCAATTAGATGCAGCTAATGGTTTAGATCACTGTTATGTATTTGAAAACGACGACAGCCTTCATACCATGGCTACTTTAACGTCGCAGCAAACCGGTATTAATTTAACACTCAAAAGCACTCAGCCAGGCATGCAGTTATACACAGCAAACTTTGTTGGTGCTCCTTTTAAGCCGCGACAAGCACTGTGTCTTGAAGCGCAAAATTGGCCTGATGCGCCAAATCGCGAAAATTATCCTAAAGCTAATTTATTGCCTGATGAAGAATATAATCAGGTTATTATTTATGCATTTTCGTAAGTAAACTCAATACGTTAACATGATGTTTTATGTTAAAAAAAAGAAAATAAAAAGAAAACCCATAGTAATAAAATAATGCCTACAACTAAGGAAAGGGTTGCACTTTTACTTAGTTTAAAGTATTTATAATATAAATAGTATTTGAAATAATTTTAAAGCTATTCAACCATCACAACGACAAAATGACTACACACAATCAGGAGTTTTTAAAAAATGATAATTAACAATAAGTTATCGTTCAACAAGAAAACCGCGCTTAGTATTGCTATAACAGGCATCTTGGCAAGCGGTAGCGTTGCAGCTCAAGGCGCGGAAGGTGATACACCTAAAGTAAATGAAGATGTTGAAGTTATCGCAGTAACGGGTATACGCAGCAGCTTACGTTCATCAATGTTAGATAAAAAAGCATCTAATGTTGTTACAGACGGAATTAAAGCAGAAGATCTTGGTAAATTCCCTGATTTAAACGTGGCAGAGTCTCTGCAACGTATTACAGGTGTAGCTATCGACCGAAGTGGCGGTGAAGGTCAAGCCGTAACAATTCGTGGTTTTGGTCCACAGTTTAATACGGTTCTTGTAAACGGTCGCCAAATTGCGACTGATAGTGCAGGGCGAGAATTCAATTTTGATGTGTTAGCGGCTGACCAAATTACAGGTGCTGATATTTATAAAAGTAATAGCGCTTTACTTCAGGAAGGCGGTATTGGTGGTACGGTTAACGTAACAACTGCACGTCCTTTTGACTTTGGTGGCTTGCATGTAATTGGTTCAGTTAAAGGCATGTACGAAAGCCTTTCTGAAGAAGTATCTCCGTCGGCATCATTTTTAGTAAGCAATACATTTAACGACGATAAGTTGGGTGTACTTTTTGCTATTACTAATCAGCAGCGTAAACTTCAAAATAACCAAATTTTGACAGCCGGTTGGCGCGGTGGCCAAACAATTTCTAACCCACAAGACGGTGTGTTATTTGATAATGCATACATTCCACGTAACTGGGACCAAGTTGTTGATGAGCAAGACCGTGAGCGTACTAACGCAAGCCTAGTGCTTCAATATGCACCATCGGATGACATTACAGTAACGGTTGATGGTTTGATTTCGAAGTTTGAAGTTGATTCAACAGTTCGCGACCTTGCATCTTGGTTTGAACCAGATCGTGTAGGCAGTGCAACAATTGATGAAGCAACAGGTACACTATTAACGTTTAGCCAAGATGTAGGTTTAGGTGCGCCAAGTGGTAACCCTGCAAGTGACTTTGTATCTCATACACGTAACTCTCGTGATGTAACTAACAAAGCATTTGGTATTAATGTTGATTGGCAAGTAAACGAGTCATTAAAAGCGAAATTTGATGTATCTCGCTCAACAGCTGAAAATGATCGTGCTGGTCGAGATCGTTTTAACGTAGTGGGTATTATTAACAGCTACAGCTTTGATGGCACAGGCGGTGTTCCAACTGTTCAGCATGATGGTTTTGATAATGGCTCTCTTCCAGATCCAAGCCTTGCTCGCCTTCATTACAACGAAATGGGTAACCAGTTTACCAACGAAGACGAAATTACAGAAGCGAAAGCCGATTTTGAATACGTACCAGATAAAGGCCCAGTAGAGCGCATTAACTTTGGTGCTTATCGTCAAGAGCGTGAAAAGTCTAGCTTCCAAATTTTTGGTAGCCAATGTCAGTTTTGTGGTTACGGCACTGAAGCGCCTACTGATGTAATTGATTTTGAAGCATACCAAGCAAATAACTACTTCCCTGGCTTAATTGACACATTCTACACCTACGACGGTGATAAAATGCTTGATTACCTAGCGGATCAGGGTTTCCCTGTTACACCTACACTGCAAAATAACCGTTACACAATTAACGAAGATATCACTAGCTTATACATGGACTTCACTATAGGTTTTGACCTAGCTGATATGCCTGTAACGGTTAACATGGGTGCGCGTTACTCAGAGACAGATATTGATGTGTCTGCAGTTCAAAGTTTTGTAACAGACGTAGTACCTACATCTGATGCAACGTTATTTGCTAACGTATTTGGTCCTGCAACAAACATTACACAAGGTACAAGTTACTCAAACTTATTACCTTCTTTGAATGTGAAGCTTGAGCTTCAAGAAAATATGGTATTACGTTTTGCAGCGTACGACAGTATTACTCGTCCAACAATGTCGCAGTTATCGCCTGCAACAACGTTTAACGAACCTCGTCGTCAAAACTTAACGGCAAGTGGCGGTAACCCAGCACTTAAGCCATTCCAATCTGAAAACTGGGATATTTCTTACGAGTGGTACTACAACGATGCTAACTTATTTAGCTTTGCGGTATTCAGTAAAGAAGTTGACGACTTTATTGTTACGTTAACAGGTGCAGAAACTTACACCATGTCTGACCGTAACGGCCCTGATTTTGCGTGTACTACATGTACAGACCAAACAGATGAAGAACTTGTTGGTAGCTCAGAAGTTTACACTGTAACGCGTCCACAAAATGGTGAGTCAGCAACAGTAACGGGTTACGAAATTGGTGTAACTCATATGTTTGAGAATGGCTTTGGCTTTATTGCTAATGCTACAGTAGTAGATAGCGATATCAGCATTGGTTCTGATACATCACAAACATTTGCACTTGAAGGTTTAGGTGACTCACAAAACTTAGTATTGTTTTATGAGCAAGATAACTGGCAAGCACGTGTTGCATACAACAACCGTGAAGGCTTTTTACGCTTAGTTGATAATGGCTTCAATGGTGAGCCAGTGAACGTAGAAACTTACGGTCAGTGGGATATCAGTGCAAGCTACGATATTAACGAAAACTTCACTATATTTGCTGAAGGTATCAATATTACTGAGGAAGAGTTAGTACAAACAGGTCGTTTTGCTAACCAGGTTTACTCAGTTGAAGACAATGGTTCACGTTACGCGTTTGGTATTCGCGGATCGTTTTAATTGATAAAGGGGCGATTAATCGCCTCTTTGTTTTCATTGCAGTGCCAAAGGCACTAATACCAATTGGGTTATTTTATCGGTGATGTATATTAGATAACCACATTGATTAAAATGAGAGCACGTTAAATACAAATGCCCTAACGGGCATTTGTTGTCTAAAACGTTATCAAAAATACTCAAAGAGTAGTCCATTATGAATAAAGCAGTAAAAACAGTAGCGGTAATTGGTGGTGGCACAGCCGGGTGGCTCAGTGCTGCACTTATTGCGTCGTATCATCAAAGCCAAAATGGAGACGGCTTAAAAGTAATGTTGGTGGAATCATCAGATATTCCAACCATTGGTGTCGGCGAGGGTACGTGGCCCACCATGAAAAACACACTTCAACAAATTGGTTTACGCGAAGTTGATGTATTTAAAACGTGTAACGCAACCTTTAAACAAGGTGGAAAATTTGTAAATTGGACGCATGGTAATAATGACTTTTACTATCACCCATTTACAGTGCCACTGGGTTATGGCCGCATTGATTTAGCGCCCTATTTAGATAATGTTGTTGACTATGCACAGCAAACTAATTTTCAACACGATATTTGTGAGGCTAGTTTAGCACCTCGTGGCATTGCGCAAGGTGAATATCAAGGTAATTGCAATTACGCCTATCATTTAGATGCGGGCGCCTTTGCTGAAATGCTTAAACAGCATAGTAAAAGCAAGTTAGGCGTTGAGCATGTTATTGGCACTGTCGATGAAGTAAAACTAGATAATGACGGGGCAATAGATACCCTGACCTTAAAAGATCAAACCCGCACTATAAACGCCGATTTATATGTAGATTGCACTGGCTTTTCTTCATTATTATTAGGTCAAGCGCTTAATATCCCATTTAAAAAAATGGACCATGTGTTATTTAACGACAGTGCACTTGCAATGCAAGTCCCTTACGCAGAGGGCGATGAGTCACTTGCGAGTCATACGATTGCCACTGCACAAAACGCAGGCTGGATTTGGGATATTGGTCTAACGCATCGACGAGGCGTAGGGCATGTATATTCAAGCAAGTTCTTATCAGACGATGAAGCCGAGCAAAACCTACGCAATTATTTAGGTGATGCTGCTGAAGGCCTAACCGCGCGTAAAATTAGTTTTGAATCAGGTTACCGAGAAAAGTTTTGGCATAAAAACTGTGTTGCTGTGGGTATGTCAGCTGGGTTTGTCGAGCCACTGGAAGCAACCGCTATTATGCTTGTTGAAATTTCATCTCGCTTTGTTGCAGAACATATGCCAGCAGACACAAAAGTAATGCCGATTGTTGCTAAACGATTCAACGAACAAATGGATTATCGTTGGCAGCGTATTATCGACTTTTTAAAATTGCATTACATGCTGACCAAGCGTCCTGAGCCATATTGGCAGGCACATGTTGACCCAGACACTATACCGCAAAGTCTTAAAGATGATTTACTGTTATGGGAAAGCCGAGGCCCACTTATCCAAGATTTTCATGGGGCGCTTGAGCTTTTTCCAGCAGCGAGCTACCAGTATGTTTTATACGGCATGGGCTTTAAGCCAGATTTTACCAAGCAAGCATATTTGTACTCACAAGATGCACAAGCTAAACAAATAATTGAACGTAACAGCCAGCTTACACAGCAGATGTTGCAAACTTTGCCGCCACACCGTGCTTATATAGAGCAGTGGTTAGCAGCTAACCCAGTTTAAGGATGTGTAATTATGGCCATTAGCGAGCTATTAAATACAAAGCACCAAGCAGTAAAAATTTGCCCAAACGCAGGGCTTGAATACGCTAAAACACAGCATTTGATTAATTTAAGAGCCAGTGAAGTAGCAAAAGCCGCCTGTGATTTACCTGTTTTTTTAGCGCGTAATACACAAAACGGTAGTTATACCATATCGGCTCTAACGAGCTTTAGCGCTCAGCAAAGTTTGTTAGTAAACAATGATCAATGGCTAGCACTTTATACGCCTGTATGTATGCAAACTCAGCCATTATATTTAATGACCCGAGAAGCAAACAGTAGCGAATACTTTGTTGCTATTGACGAGCAAAACACAGCGATCAGTACAGACTCCGGTGAAGCATTATTTGATGCAAAGGGTAACCCAAGTTTATACCTAAGCTCGCAGCAAAAGCTGTTAGAAAATGATTTAAAAAATGATTATTTAACTTATCAGTTTACTCAAGAGTTAGTGCGTTTAGGGCTAATAAAAGACATTAATATTGTTTTGCAGTTTAAACAGGGTGAAACCCAAACAATTCAGGGTTTAAGCACGATTGATGAAGACAAGTTACAAGCTCTAGATAGTACAACAATCGCACAGCTACAAAAACAAGGGTATTTAAGTGCTATTAACAGCATGCTTATTTCTTTGTTTCAATTAAATGCACTCGTTAAGCTAAATAATCAGCGCGAAGATTTAATGGCGCTAGCACAAGTAAAATTAGAGCTTAGTCGCGACACACACGCGCTATAAAGTGCACATTTATATTATTAAGACATTGCGTATAGCACGCAGGAGACACACATGTCAGACAACATTTTGCAGCTGGTGGTTTTTATATTTGTAACCGCCTTAATTGGCGGGCTTACCTATTGGAAGTGCCGTGGACAAAACAGAAATAATGGGGAAAGCCAAACTAAAGAATACTTTTTAGCAGGTGGCGGCTTAACGTGGATGTTTGTCGCAGGTTCAATCACCCTCACTAATTTAAGTACCGACCAACTTGTTGGAATGAATGGTAACCAAATGGCTTTATTGGTTTGGTGGGAATTAGCGGCCATTATTGGCCTGATTATTTTAGCTAAAGTATTTATCCCTGTTTATTACAAATATAACTGCACAACAACCACTGAGTTATTAGAAAAGCGCTACAACAATAAGCATATTCGCGCCGTTATTGGCGGCTTGTTCTTTTTAGGAAATGCATTAATTTATATGCCAGCGGTCATATATTCCGGTGCGCTATTTATGCAAACCATGTTTAAAGTTGATATTCCATTAATGTATATAGCAACCGCTTTTGCCATTGTAGGCGCTATTTATGCCTTTTTTGGTGGGTTACGCGCAGTTGCGGTGTCAGATACATACAACGGGCTACTGGTGTTAGGTATGGCAATACTTGTCGTGTTCTTAGCGCTTAACGCAATTGATTACGACTTTAGCGGTATCCCACAAGAGCGCTTAACACTAATTGGCGGGCCTGATTCACCTATACCTTGGCCAACCTTATTAACAGGTATGTTATTTATTCAAATGTACTATTGGGGTACTAACCAAACTATTACACAACGTGCTATGGCGGCACCTAATGTTAAAGAAGCGCAAAAAGGGATATTTGCAGCAGCGGGTATTCGTTTTTTAATCGTACCGGCAATTGTTGTACTACCAGGTATTATTTCTTACAAGTTATATGGCGATATTGGTGATGCTGCATACGGCCGTATTGTTGGCGATGTAATGCCAGCATGGTTAACAGGTGTATTTGCGGCAGCAATGGCAGCGGCAGTACTTTCTACTTATAACAGCTTATTAAACTCGGCTACGGCACTTTACGTGTGTGATATTCACGAAGCGTACTTTAATAAAGAGCCAAGTGTAGTAAAGCTAAGTGGCTATGTTACGTTATTACTTACTAGTTTAACGCTTGTGCTTGTGCCAATTTATCAGCAAGCCGACAGCATTATTAACTTACTACAACAGTTAAACGGCTTGTTAAGTATGCCTATATTCTCAATTTTTGTAGTGGGCTTATTATTTAAAAATGTGGATGCGCGCGCAGGTATCGCTGCGGTTATTTTAGGTGTTGTTATGTATGGCATGCTGACATTCGAAAATTCACCGCTACATACAACCATTCATTACATTCACCTAATGCCAATTACACTTATTGTATGTGTAGTCTTTGCGTTAATAGTGAATAAAGTTGTGTTTGGGTTAACCGCACAATGGGCGGGTAAATCACCTGCGATTGATAACGCAGTTAAAGAATAAACGTTAACTAACCGACGTTAATACAATCGGCCAAAGTAAAGCTTTGGCCGATTTTTTATTTTAAACAATGTGATTACCACTATAGTTAATCATTAAGTGAAACCTAAGTGGTATATCCAGTGGTTTTATCTCAGTATTTGCGATAGAAAAACTATTAAAACTCAATTTATATGATATATAATATTATTGATGGTCGCTGTCTGATAGATTGTGCCTGAACACTTTAGAGATCGCGTTAACGCCTATCGCTAACATCATCTCGGTATATTAATCACTCACACAATGAATAAGAGGATAGGAAAATCATGGCCAACACTAAATCATTTTATCGATTAGACAGTGTAAACAGCACCGTTATTTTCAACTGTCAAAGTAAAACACCTGCGTTACTGTATTTTGGGAAACGCCTATCAGAGCAAACAACTGAGCTAATGCTTACTCAGCTTGCTACTCGTCAAGAAGTAAAATGTGCCGTAGTTGAAGAAGCACCTATTTCTCTTTCTCCATTATTAGGTGAGGGCTTTACAGGTGCACCTGGGCTTGAGCTTGTAAACGACTCTATTGCTTGGTCTGTAGGACCAAAGTTAAAAGACGTTCGCCAGCCATCATCATCAACGCTTGAGTTTGTAAGTGAAGATACATTACGTGGAATTGAAGTCGTTCATAGTATTACGCTTGATAACAACACTAATGTGTTAAGCGCGCATACGGTATTAACTAATTTAAGTGACTCACCACTCAGCGTTAATTTTTGTGCAGCACCCACATTCCAGCTACCCGATAGCGTGAACAAAATTATAAGTTTTGAAGGGCGTTGGTCAAACGAGTTTCAACGTCAATCTGTCGATTTAGTACTTGGCAGCTTTGTACGTGAAAACCGTAAAGGTAAAACATCGCACGACGTATTCCCTGGTTTATTAGTTCATAGCGAAGGCGCAGGCGAGCAACAAGGCGAGTGTTATGGCTTTCATTTAGGCTGGAGTGGTAACAACAAGCTACGCGCTGAGCTACTACCAGAAGGGCGCCGTTATGTGCAAATGGGTGAGTTATTATTACCGGGCGAGCTAACCCTTGCTAAAGGCCAAACGTATCAAAGCCCACGTATTTATGGCTCGTTTTCGAGCGACGGCTTTAGCGCGCTTTCGCGTAATTTTCATCAGTTTGTTAAGGCTAATTTACTTAGCCAAGCACAGCGCGAAAAAACACGCCCGGTGCATTACAACACGTGGGAAGGTATTTATTTTGACCACGATGTAGATACGCTTAAGCAGTTAGCCGATAAAGTAGCACCATTAGGTATTGAGCGTTTTGTTCTGGACGATGGTTGGTTTAAAGGTCGCCGCGGTGATTTTGCAGGCTTAGGTGATTGGACAGTTGATTACGAAATTTACCCAGATGGTTTATCGCCAGTCATCGATCATGTAAATAGCTTAGGCATGGAATTTGGTATTTGGTTTGAACCAGAAATGGTTAACCCAGATAGCGACTTATACCGCGCTCACCCTGATTGGGTCTTAGGCTCAGAAAATAACGAGCAACTGAGCTTTAGAAACCAACTTGTGCTTGATTTAACGCGCACTGAGGTGGTTGAGTATTTATACAAAGCCATTGACGATATTTTGGTTGAGTACCCAACAATTAAGTATATTAAATGGGATATGAACCGCGATATTAACCATGCGGGTAACTTTGATGGTAAGCCTGCGGTACATCAGCAAACACTGGCACTTTATCGCTTAATCGATCGCATTAAAGCGGCGCACCCAGGCCTTGAAATAGAAAGCTGTTCTTCAGGTGGTGCACGTGTAGATTATGGTGTGCTTGAACACACAGACCGTGTATGGACGTCAGATTCTAACGATGCGCTTGACCGTCTTGAAATTCAACGTGGTTGTTCGTTCTTCTTCCCATCGTCGGTTATGGGTGCACACGTAGGCCCACGTGATTGCCATATTACAGGGCGTAATGTGAGCATTGAAATGCGTGCTGCGGTATCCATGTTTGGCCACATGGGAATTGAAATGGATCCACGTGAACTCACCGATCACGAATACAATTCGCTTAAAGCGGCTATTGCGCTGCACAAAGAGCACCGTGACTTTATTCATGCTGCCGATTTATACCGCCTAGATAGTGACGATTTATCTATTAACTTTGGTTTAATCGACGAGCAAAAATCAAAAGCGTTATTTGCGTATAACAGCGTGCGCGAAACACCGCGTACTGCGCCTAATAAGCTTCGTTTTGTTGGTTTGGATGCAGATACACAGTACACACTTAATTTAGTGTGGCCTGTTAAGTTTGAAGAATACCGCCCTTCGTCTATTGCCGCCGTCAACGGGCAAACCTTTACGGGTGAAGCGTTAATGGAATTTGGCCTACAAATGCCAATTTCATTCCCGCAAACATCACTTATTTTTGAGCTTAACAAAGCTTAAAATATAATTCGCAGTAAAAAGGGAGCTAAGTAGCTCCCTTTTTTAAAGATATTTTTTTAGTCATCAATCGAGTTTAGATTCGATGAGCTCTAGCGCTTCTTCTAAAATTGTTTCGACCGCTTTTTTAGCGCGCTCGGGGTTCCCTGATTTAATTGTGTCTAAAATGTCAGCGTGTTTAGTTACGTCAGCACCTGGTACACCTTTAATATGGTTAGTGTAACGAATACTAACTCTAAGAGCTGTACTAATAAATTCAGTCAGTTGTACAAAAAATCGGTTGTTACTGGCTACTAAAATGCTGGTATGGAAGGCGATGTCGGCTTCTAACGGATCGTCTAACCCTTCATCGGCATCAGCCATGCGCGCAAGTGCGTTATCAATTTCTGCAAGCTGCTCTGGCGTAGCGCTTATTGCGGCTAACGCGGCTGCTTGTGGTTCAAGTGCAACACGTACTTGGGTAAATTCTTTTAATAATGATAGTGACGGTTTGCTGCTTAAAATCCAACGAAGTACGTCGGTATCAAACATATTCCAACTGCTTTCCGGTAATACACGAATACCTTGCTTTGGACGCGATGAGATAAGCCCTTTAGCAGAGAGCATTTTTACTGCCTCGCGCGTTGCACTGCGGCTTACATCGTACTTAACGCATAAATCAGCTTCCGATGGTAACCCTTCGCTTACAGGATACACGCCCCGAACTATTGCAAACCCTAAATCATGGGTTAGTTGGTGAGTTAAGTTTTGGCGAGGTTGAGTTTTCATCGTGCGAATTTCCGAGTTCATTATTGCTTAATTATATATCATATATCATATTAATGTACGTAAGGATATGGTATAAACTTTTAAATCGCTAATTATTTTAACACAGCAATAACAACTTGGTTTGGCTCTTTTTCTCTAAGTAATCGTTTTTAAAGGGTTTAAGTTGAACTGAAAACATGCTGCAAGGAAATTTAATTTTGAACACTCAAGCTCAATATCACAGTCTTTCTGGCAAGGTTATTTTTATCACTGGTGGTGCGTCAGGCATTGGCAGAGCCATGGTTGAGTCGTTTGTTAAACAGCAAGCCAAAGTAGCATTTATTGATATAGATGATGAAGCGGCGCAAGCACTCATTAGCGATTTACCCGATGCTAATTTATGGTACAGGCAAGTTGATGTCACTGATTCGAACGCTTTGCAAAAGTCACTGGTCGATGCGTGTGCTGCCCTTGGTAGCGTAAATGTACTTGTAAATAATGTGGCAAACGACCGTCGTCAAGCCAGTGAAGACGTGACGGTTAAAGATTGGGACCAGTGTTTACAAATTAATTTAAATCCTGCTTTTTTTGCTTCTCAAGTAGCTATGTCGTTTATGCAACAAGAAGGTGCTGGCAGTATTATTAATTTTAGCTCTATTAATGCCATTATGGGTCAACCGCAAATGGCAGGTTATGTAACCGCCAAAGCGGGTTTAATAGGTATGACCAAAGCACTCGCTCGTGACTATGGTGAGTTTGGTATTCGCGTTAATGCCATATTACCAGGCTGGGTTGCAACCGAGCGCCAATTAGCAAGCTGGTTCACCGAAGAAGAGCAAGTAAAATGGATGGAAGCTATGGCGCTTAAAAAATTAGTAACGCCAGACGACGTCGCTAATTTAGCGCTATTTTTAGCCGCCGATGAAAGCAGTATGATCACCGGGCAAGGCATTAAAATTGACGGTGGGAGACTTTAAAGTTTGACTACTTCAACTTTGTTTATAGCCGTTGACTGGGGTACAAGTCATTTACGTGCTTACTTGTGTAAAGTAGGTGAGGGCAGTGAGTTAACGTTAATTGATCAATGTGACGGGCCTGGCGTTGTAAAAGTTAATCAACACTTTCAACAAACACTCATTCACGCAATTACACCTTGGACAGCGCAATATGGTGTACTACCTATTTATATTGCAGGCCAAATTACATCAACGATTGGTTGGCATGAAACCCCTTATCTAGAGTGCCCAATTAACCCTGAAGGCTTGCTTGATGCTGCTGTTAGCTTTGAATGTGAAGGGCACACCATTAATGCCTTACCAGGTACAAAATGCACGTTACAAAACACGCTAATTGATGTCATGCGAGGTGAAGAATTACAAATACTGGGTTTTTTAAAACAAAACGAGCAGTATCAAACGGGTAAGATTTTACTGTGTTTACCTGGCACGCATACCAAGTGGGTACTAATTAACAATGGTAAAATAATATGTTTTAAAACCGCTATGACCGGTGAGTTATACGACCTGTTATGTCATCAAAGCGTATTAATTCCTGATGATTGCGCTGAAGGTGAATTTGATTGGCAAGCGTTTGAACAAGGCTGCGATTTAACTTTGGGCAGTGATAGCGGTAACTTAGCGCATGGCATTTTTAGTGTAAGAACACGCCAATTGTCCAAAGAACTAACCCCAGTTCAAGCTAAAGCATACCTATCGGGCGTACTAATAGGCAGTGATGTACGCGCAGCACGTTATGCAAGTGAATGGCAACTACTTAGCAACACACAGGTTGTGGTTATTGGTACTAAGCAACTTAACACGTGTTTTACCAAGGCGCTTACAAAAATAGGGGTACAGTGTAGTGAGTTTGATATTAAATCGGCAACGCTTAGTGGGTTTAACTATTTATACCAGTCGGCTGAATAGCTAATAATAAAAACCCCTTTATAGCTTGTTAACTATAAAGGGGAAAACGGGAAATAGTGATAATGAAACAGCTTATTAATCAGCGTGTTTCAATATAATTATTTAAAACTGTAATCTGCTCATCGCTAAAACGTAAACCCAGTTTACTGCGACGCCATAAAATGTTGTAAGCATTACCAGCCCACTCTTGTTTTAGTAAGTAATCAACTTCAGCAGCAAATAAGCCATGGCCAAAGTCATGTCCTAAATCACTGAGTTGTGTGGCATTACCTAAAATAATTTTTGTACGTGTGCCATACGTACGCACAAAACGCTTCAACGTCACTTCTGGTAGCCAGTTGTATAAAGATTTAAGCTCTTGAGTCAGTGCTTCAACATTATCAAAGTCGCCACCAGGTAATGCACTGTGTTTAGTCCATGCTTTACCCATTTGCGGATAAAAGTCTTCTAACTTATCAACAGCGGCTTCTGCCAGTTTACGGTAAGTGGTAATTTTTCCACCAAATACGCTTAATAATGGAGTGTGTTTACCCTCACTTGAAAGCTCTAGCTTGTAGTCACGTGTAACGGCTTGCGCATTAATAGATTCGTCATCTAATAGCGGGCGTACACCCGAAAAAGTATGAACTATGTCTTCGCGTTTAATGTGGTTTTTAAAGTAGCTGTTAGTAATATCGATTAAGTAATCGATTTCTTCATCACTAATTTTAACATCTTGAGCTGCGCCGTTATGCTCTACATCGGTTGTGCCAACTAACGAATAGTCATCTTCAAATGGAATAACAAATACAATTCTTTGATCTTTATTTTGTAAAATATAGGCTTCTTTCTCGTCGTGAATGCGAGGCACTACAATGTGACTGCCTTTTACAAGGCGAATATTTTGTGGTGATTTTTCAATTAGCGCTTCATCAAATAATTTTGCAACCCACGGACCTGCTGCATTAACAATGCCTTTAGCTGATACAGTGTATTTACTTTTAGTATTTTGTTGCTCAAGCGTTACCTGCCATTTATTTTGCTCACGTTTAGCTTTTACACATTTGGTTTGTGTAGCAATGGTAGCGCCTTTTTCTTGTGCAGAAAGGGCATTTAAAATAACTAAACGAGAGTCATCAACCCATCCATCTGAGTATTCAAAACCTTTTACAATAGATGGCTCTAGCACGCTATTTTCGCCAAATTTAATGCCTCGAGAACCAGCCAGTGTTTCGCGCTTGGCTAGGTTGTCGTACATAAACAAGCCAATGCGGATCATCCATGCAGGGCGTAAATGCGACTGATGTGGTAATCTAAAAGTAAGTGGCCACATAATATGAGGGGCATTTTTAAGCAGCACTTCTCGTTCAGCTAAAGCTTCTTTTACTAATCTAAATTCATAATGCTCAAGGTAACGTAAACCACCGTGGATTAACTTAGAACTATTTGACGATGTCGCACAAGCAAGGTCCGATTGTTCACACAAAAGTACCTTTAAACCTCTGCCAGCTGCATCAGCTGCTATTCCTGTGCCGTTTACACCACCACCGACGACGAGTAGGTCGTATTCGTTATCTGCTAATTCCACTGTGAGCTAACCTTTTTATTTGTAATATAAATAATACATATATCATCATAAAGCGACCGTCAGTGTTTGACAATAGCTAACCGTGCTTTTTGATTTTAAATTTTTTAGCCTGATCTTTTTAAAATCAAACTGCGTAAAACGCGCCTTTAAATAGCGTTAGGCCTGCTTTAAAAGCCGCTAAATTTCATTAGCGGCTGCATACATTACTGTTGTTGGCAATCGTCGCTAGATAGCCGAACTTGCGCTACACAGTGCTGCCATTTTGCGTATAAATCATTACGTTCATCAGCACTCATTGTTGGCTCAAAACGACGGTCACAGGTCCACATTTTAGCGAGTTGCTCAGTTGACTCGTAAATACCTACTTGTAAGCCGGCTAAATAAGCAACGCCTAACGAGGTGGTTTCGGTGACCGTTGGGCGCTCTACGGTTGCACCTAAAATGTTAGATAAAAAGGTGAGTACCCAGTTATTTTTAACCATACCGCCATCTACGCGTAGTACACTTGGGCGAAGTCCATCACGTTCCATTGCTTTTTGTAAATCTTTGGTTTGATAACCCACCGATTGCAAAGCTGCGGCAACAATAGTGCTAATACCAGAGTCGCGGGTTAAGCCTAAAATTGCACCACGTGCGTTAGGGTCCCAATAGGGTGCGCCTAAACCTGTAAACGAAGGGACTAAAAATACCCCATGATCAAGTGGTACATCTTTCACTAGTGATTCACTTTCGCCTGCATGACTCAACAGTTTTAAGCCTTCAACAATCCACTGCATAGTGGCACCCGCCATAAAAATGCTGCCTTCAATGGCGTAAGTGGGTTTGCCATTTAATCTATAAGCAACCGTAGTCAGTAAGCGATTCTCAGATGTAAGGGCTTTTTCGCCCGTATTCAGCATTAAAAAACAGCCCGTACCATAGGTGCTTTTAGCCATACCTTGTTCAAAGCAAGCATGACCAACAAGCGCAGCTTGCTGATCGCCTGCAATACCACATACGCGTATTGGCGCGCCAAAAATATCTTCGCTAGTTGAGCCAAACTCGTCTGCAGAATCCATTACTTGGGGCAGCATAGATTCAGGAATACCAAATAAGTCGAGTAACTCTTGATCCCATTGCTGTGTATGAATATTAAATAACATGGTGCGCGAGGCATTAGTGGCATCGGTGCGATGCTCTTGTCCACCTGTTAGGTGCCATAATAAATAAGTATCAACGGTGCCAAAAGCCAGTTCGCCAGCATCGGCTTGTGCACGTGCGCCCTCTACGTTGTCTAAAATCCAGCGTACTTTAGTTGCAGAAAAATAAGGGTCGAGCAATAAGCCTGTTTTGTCGCTAATAGTTTGGCAAAGTTCGTCAGTGCTTAGGCTTTCGCAATAATCACTGGTACGGCGGTCTTGCCAAACAATGGCGTTATACACTGGCTTACCGGTTTTTTTGTTCCATACCAAGGTTGTTTCGCGTTGGTTGGTGATACCAATAGCAATAATTTCATCAGGCTTTACGTCGTTTGTAGATAACACTTCACGGCTTGTGCTAAGCACGGTTTGCCAGATATCGTTTGGGTCATGTTCAACCCAACCATTTTTTGGAAAATGCTGTGAAAATTCTTGTTGTGCTGACCCAAAAACGTCTGCATCTTTTGTAAACAAGATGGCCCGAGAGCTTGTGGTTCCTTGATCAATTGAGAGTATGTATTTTGACATGATATTTGTGTTATTTATCTTATCTTATATATGACTAGATTGCCTTTAACAAAGGTTAATGGCAATGGTTTTTTCTTAAAATAGCTGATTAAAAAATAAACATTTTTATATTGTGTGTTAACTCATTTATATAAAAGGTTTTTATTTCAGTCTGGTTTTAAGGCGAAGGCGGCTATCAAGCTTTATAGCCGCTTAAATTAAGTATTACTTACTACGAGGTTTACTTTGTTGCCAATCCATACCTGAAGAGAAGCGGTTATCAAAGCCATACCATTGTGGTAGTGGCTTACCATCAACAATGGCTTGGTCGCCATTTTGAGGTAAATCTAAGTACTTACACTGGCTGCTTATGTCTTTTACATGGCAATCCATCATGGCAAGTACAAAGTGTTTATTTATTTCGTTAATGGTGCGCAATGACCACGATGGCTCGTAGTAATGACCTAAATCTAATTCACTACTGCTTTGGGCAATCGCAGGGGCTGGGTGCGGTGCAATATTATGGCGGGCATTTTTATAAGTAAGCATGTACTTGTCGGCACTGCCAGTTTGGTTGTAAAGATTTTTAATGCCTTCAAAACCAGAAATATCATCTAAGTCACCTGCAATATAAAGTGAAGGCACTTTAATGTTTTTCATTGCTTTAGCGTCAAATAAGTTATGCTGTCCACCCCAAGGTGCGATAGCCACCATTGTTTTTATACGAGGGTCTACTTGCGGGTTTTGATATTGCCCGCCTGCACAGCTATTAAGTAGTTGCTGTACTTGTTTAATTTGAGCAGGGTCAGTCATTCCCGTAAACATAGCTGTAGTTTGCTCGTTAAAGGCATAACAACCACCAATTGTATTAACCGCACCAAATCCACCCATAGAGTAGCCAATAACACCTGCGCTAGTTTGATCTACTTGCTCGCTTGCAAAGTTGCTTTGTTCGTTAAAATAATTAATCACAAATTGCTGATCGCGTGAACGATTAATCAAGGTGCTAAAAAAGCCCGCAAAGGGCGCGTTTTTAAAATCTACATGGGCGTTTGTGGAGTCTGTATGATCAAGCGCAACAACTATGTAGCCATGCGAGGCTAAGTGCTCGCCAAGGTAGTACATAATTGTGCGGTAGCCGGTATAACCGTGCGAAAGTACTACAACTGGGTAGTTATCGGCGTTACTTATATCAACATCTCGCTGTGCATCGGCCTGTAAGGTAAATTGTTTGCCTGAGCGTGTTATGTCTGTGTAGCTGGTTAGTGGTTTGTTTGCTTTACTATCTGCTGGATACCACACTTCAACTTTTAAAGGGCGATCTTTTTGGCTTTGCGTTGTGGGATCAAACTGCGCCGGATTAACTAAGTCTAGGGTTTTTACACCTACTTTATAGGTGCCTTTAGCTGCTAATTCAGGGAGAACTTCGCTGGTTATTGGCGGATAAAGTTGCTCAGGCTTATTTGATTCGGCAATTACCGTACCGGTAGTTAAACTGGCCGTGGCTAATAACATTGCCTTTGAAAGCGTTTTTAAACCATGTGTTGTAGTCATTGTGTATCCTTGTTGCGTGTATTTTTATTAATTTATGTCATGAGATTCGACAGTCGCGCTATATTCAATCTGCCATTGGGCTCTTAGGGTATCCATCATCGCCATAACCCGTAAGCTAGTGCTTAGTGGTAATACAGAGCTTTGTATTTGTTTATTTAATATGCACTCAGTAACGTGATCAATTTCAAATTTAAAGTTTTCATCATCACTAAATGGGTAGTCAAAATGTTGAATAGCTTGCCCATTAATATGAAGCTCAAGACCTTTTGCACCTACAAACCAAGGTATGCGTATAAAGCCATGTTCACCGGTAATACATGCTTCGGTTGGACCGTTTTGCTCAAGTGCGCTGCTAAGTTGTGCGAACTGACCATTACCATAATCGAGCATGGTAATATTTCGCGCATCTACACCTGTATCTGCCTTATGCACAAATGAGCTGATTTTTTCAGGGGCTTTATTAAAAACCACATCAGCAATCGATAGCGGGTAAATCCCTAAATCAAGCAAAGCGCCACCGGCTGTATTTGGGTTCATTAAGCGGTGGGTGTTGGCAAAGGTGCCGGGTAAACTAAAGTTGGCCTGCACGGTATGTACTTTGCCAATAACTGCTTGGCTTAGTAGCTTCTCTAATTTTATAATGGCGGGTAAAAAGCGCATCCACACTCCTTCCATTAAAAAACAATTTTTTTGCTCTGCCAGTGCGGTTAAGTTTTTTAATTGCTGTGCATTAACGGTAATAGGTTTTTCACTTAGTACGTGCTTATTATGCATCAAGCATTGGGCGATGCTTTGAAAGTGTTGGTCGTGAGTGTTTGCAATGTAAATAGCATCAATGTTTGGGCATTGCATAAGGGCTTGGTAGCTCTCATAGCCTTTAATTGAATAATGTGTGGCAAACTCGTTTGCGCGCTGCTCACTAGTTGAGGCTGCGCCAATAAGCTGAGCATCAGCGCAATGCGCAATGCTTTTAGCAAAGGTGTGAGCAATATTGCCACACCCAATAATACCCCAGTTAACCTTTGCCATATTGATACCTACTTTTAAAAAGACGTTATTTGTAACCCTGAACCTGCTGAGCACACATAAATATCTGCGTATAAGTTAAAGCGTTCAAAGTAATGTTTTTCAACGGCGGCTTTAATTAGCGGTACTTCTGCATCGCGGCATAAACACACTATTGCTCCCCCAAAACCACCACCGGTCATGCGCACTGCGCCGCGCTCCCCCATCGCTTCTTTACATATTTCTACTAAGCCATCCGTTGCGGGTACCGTTACTTCAAAGTCGTGTTTAAGTGATTGGTGCGATGCAGCCATCAATTCACGAAGTTGCTCCATATCATTGGCTTGCAATGCTGTTGTTGCGGCGATAACACGGTCGTTTTCGCTAATTACATGGTGCGCACGTTTGTATTCGTTATTGCTAAGCTGTGCTTTAACAGCATCTAGCTTAGCCATAGTTGCTTGGCGAAGTGTTTTAACTCCCATTTTTTCAGCAGCTTGTTCGCAATCAATACGGCGTTGATTGTATTCGCTGTCTACTAATTTACGTGGGTAGTTAGAGTTTACAATAACAATGTTTAAGTCATCAGGCACTTTCACAGACTTAGTTGCCAAATTTTCGCAATCTATTAGTAATGCGTGGCCGTTTTCGCCTTTTGCCGAAATGAGCTGATCCATAATGCCACACTGGCAATGCATAAAGTCGTTTTCAGCTTCTTGGCCTAGTAGTGCAATTTTTTCTTCGCTTAAATCAAGCTGTGCAATATGGTTAAACATACCACCCACAGCCACTTCTAATGCTGCCGATGATGATAAACCACTACCTTGCGGTAAGTTACTATCAATAAGTAAATCTGCACCGCGTAAGGTGTGGCCTGCGCGTCTTAATACGAATGCAACGGCGCGAATATAATTTCCCCATTGCGATTGACCTTCGCTAATCGGTTCGTCAACGTTAAAGCTGTCTTGCTCGCCTGGGTAATTGAGTGACTGCACGGTAATCGTATTATCGTCGCGCTCTTTAAACATCACTTGGGTACGAAACTCTAATGAGCACGGAAATACAAAGCCATCGTTGTAGTCAGTAAACTCACCGATTAGGTTTACACGTCCTGGTGCAGCTGCAATACCCTGAGCAGGGGCACCGTACAGTGATAAAAAGTGGTGTTGAAATTCATTAAGCTTCATCTGTGTGTCCTGCTGTATTTTTATAGTGTGTGGTGCTTGCTGCTTTTAAAATAGACGCGGCTGTTTCTGCGCTTAAATCGCGCTGACTTTCGCCTAACATTTCGTAGCCAACCATATGTTTTTTAACGGTGGCAGAGCGAAGTAGTGGCGGATAAAAGTGTGCATGTAAGCGCCAGTGTTGCTCATCAGAGCCACGATTTTCTGGTGCATTATGCCACCCCATAGAGTAAGGGAAGCTGCAGTTAAATACGTTGTCGTATTTAGTGGTTAATACTTTTAATGCCTGAGCGAGTGAATCGGTTTGTACATCACTAAGCTGACTAAAGTTTTGAATGTTGTCTTTAGTTACAAGCAGTGTTTCAAACGGCCACGCGGCCCAAAAAGGCACCACAACAAGCCAGTGTTCATTCTCAAATACGACACGGGTTTTATCGACTTGTTCTTTTTTTACATAGTCGGCAAGCATAGCAGTGCCGTGTTTATCAAAATAAGCACGCTGCTGAGTATCTTCGGCTTCTATTTCGGTAGATAGGTGCGAATGCGCCCATACTTGGCCATGCGGATGGGGCTGCGAGCACCCCATGATCTCGCCTTTGTTTTCAAATACCTGAACACACTCGTATTGCTGTGCAAGCTCGGTATAGTTGTCTTTCCACGTTTTTACCACGGCATGCAGGGCATCGTGCTCAAGCTCTGGTAATGTTTTGTTATGTTCTGGCGAAAAGCAAATCACGCGGCATTCGCCGCTTGCTTCATCAGCAATAAATAAATCACTGTCTGACTCTACGCTTTGTGATTGTTCGCTGGCATTGGGCGTTAGTGCGCCAAAGTCATTTTTAAAAACATGGGTGTATTTGTAATCTGGGTTGCTGTCGCCATTTGCTCGTGTATTGCTTGGGCAAAGTGGGCAGCTTTCGTCATGCTTTGGCAATACTGTTTCGTTAACGGCTTCGGTTGCGCCTAACCATGGGCGGTTATTACGATGCGGTGAAACTAATACCCAGCGCCCCGTTAGTGGGTTTTTACGTCTGTGAGTACTTTCTAATAAAGCCATATTAACTCTCCAACCCACTTGGGTAATTAGTTTGCCAGCGCCATGTATCGGTGGTCATGTCGCTCAGTGTTAGTTCTGCGTGCCAGTTAAGGGTAGTTTGCGCTTTTGTGGCATCAGCGTAATTGCAGGCAATATCGCCTGCTCGGCGCGGTGCACTTTTATACGGAATAGCTTTACCTGCTGATGCGCTAAATGCGTTGATCATATCAAGCACTGAATAACCTTGGCCTGTGCCTAAGTTGTATGCATGAAAGGCGGTGTCTGATTTATGTTGCATAAATGCCGCTACATGGCCTTTAGCTAAATCTAAAACGTGAATGTAATCGCGCACGCCAGTACCATCTTCGGTATCGTAGTCGTCACCAAAAATATTAACGACCTCACGTTTACCTACCGCAGTTTGAGCTATAAATGGCATTAAATTATTTGGAATACCATTTGGGCTTTCGCCCAATAAACCACTTGGGTGTGCGCCTACTGGGTTAAAGTAACGCAGTGCTATACCCATAAAGTTGCTGTTGGCATTACATACATCTTGCATGGCTTGTTCTACCATGACTTTAGTCCAACCATAAGGATTGGTTGCGCGTATTGGGTGCTTTTCATCAATAGGCAGGTAGTCTGGCTCGCCATAAACAGTGGCCGATGAGCTGAAAATTATATGATTAACACCTTCATCTTGCATGTTTTGTAGCATGCTTAATGTGCCCGATACATTGTTTTGGTAGTAACGTAGTGGTTGCTCGGTCGATTCACCTACTGCTTTTAATGCTGCAAAATGAAATACAGCCTCAGCCTGAGTATGCTTAAGCGCAAGTTTAAACTGCTGCTCGTCTTGAATATCACCTAAAATAAATTCAAAACGTGTACCTGTAATTTTTTCGAGTTGATCAAGTACACGAGGGCTCGCATTGGATAAGTTATCGTAAATTACAGGTGTAATGCCTGCTTCATGTAATGCAATACATGTGTGGCTACCTATGTAACCCATGCCGCCAGTCACTAAAACTTTCATGTGGTTTCTCGAAAATATATTTATATGATAAATACTACTATTAAGGAAGTTTAAAAACAATAGTTATGAATTGTTCAAAATTCAAATAAATGATTAAAAAACATTCACTGCTATCGTCGTCACTTTATTAATATTTTCTATAAACTGATTCAACAACGGTCTAATTATCATTCAAAGATGGCAATGCTATTATTTCACAATCGTAATTCGTTAAATGTGTAAGCGCTGTATTACATAACATGGAGCTAGGTATGAACAAAAAAATTTTAATCACAGGTGCAACAGATGGCATTGGGTTTGAAACAGCTAAAATGCTGCTAGCGCAAGGTCATACCGTTCTTCTTCACGGGCGTAATGCGCAAAAGCTCAATAAAGTACACACTTTACTCAGTAACGATTATCCGCAAGCAAGCACACAAACTTACGTGGCTGATTTGAGTGAAATGGCGCAGGTGCGTAATCTGGCTAAACAAATTACAGCCGACCATAAACACCTAGATGTACTTATTAATAATGCAGGTGTGTTTAAGCTCGACAACCCTGAAACTGCAGATGGTCTTGATGCACGATTTGCAGTAAACACATTAGCGCCTTATTTATTAACAACTTTACTATTACCGCTTTTTGATACCCAGGGGCGAATTGTTAATGTGTCGTCAGCGGCGCAAGCAACAGTCAACCTAGATGCACTGATTGGGCAAAGCTTTTTGTCAGATAACGCAGCATACGCACAAAGCAAATTGGCAATTACAATGTGGTCGCGTCATATGGGTTTAAAACTTAAGGGTAATGGTCCATTGGTGGTATCGGTTAACCCTAAGTCACTACTAGGCAGCAAAATGGTTAAAGACGCATACGGCCTCAATGGCGGAGATTTAAAGTTAGGTGCCGATATATTTTGCCGCGCTGCACTAAGCGATGAGTTTAGTAATTCAACAGGGCTTTACTTTGATAATGACGCTGAGTGCTTTTCAGCCCCTCATGCAGATGCATTGAATGACGCTAAAAATCAACAGCTAATAGATGCACTTGATTTAAAGTTATTACAGCTAGCAATATAGCTAACGCAATTTGAGCGTTGGTTATAGAGTGTATTACCTAGTTATAAACCGTATAAAGTTTCATTGAAGACAAACAAAGAGTTCACCACTTTAAAATGGCGAACTCTTTTTTGTTTTTGGAATTTTATATTTATTGTGCGCTTATTAAACGCTGATACAACCAATCTTTTAATTCAGAACGGTCGTGTTTTAGCTGGTGCATTTGCTCATCGCTAATAGGCGCACCGTCCAATTCTAATATTCTTATTTCTTTATCTAGTTTATTGTACTGCTCTGCTTTTTCTGCAAAGTCAGCATCACTTTTGTTCAACGTATTTATCGTGTTTATGTGCTCAGGAAAGTCGTTTGTTAATGAATGGTCTTCGCCTAACATAGTCGCTCCTTAGTAAAAAATAAGCTTACACAAAATAAGCTGTCACTTAATGAGCTTGGGTTTAAATAAGGGGAATTCAACCACTCGCACCAAAAATTTAATAGGGTAAGTAAGTGTTACGTCATGCTAAAGAGGGAATTACTATTTATCTAGTTGCAAATCACTGACACTCATAACAGCTTGGGTTAGAATGCAACACGCCTAAATACTCCCGATAACTATCTTTATTGAGTACTTAATTACATGCTTTTAATGATCGATAACTACGATTCGTTTACCTATAACTTAGTGCAGTACTTTCAGCGATTGGATCAAGACGTATTAGTAAAACGTAATGACGAGTTGAGCATTGCGCAAATTAAACAACTTAATCCGGAGCATATAGTTATCTCTCCGGGTCCTTGCTCACCGAATGAAGCTGGTATATCGTTAAGTGTAGTTGAACACCTAAAAGGCCAATTTCCTATATTAGGGATTTGCTTGGGACATCAAACGATTGCCCAAGCGTTAGGCGGGGATGTAGTGCGCGCTAAAAAAGTAATGCATGGGAAAACATCTCCCATAACACACACCAATAAAGGTGTTTTTAAAGGATTAGCTAATCCGTTAACGGTTTGTCGTTACCACTCGCTGGTGGTTAAAGCGCAGTCGTTGCCCAACGAACTTGAAATAACAGCGTGGACACAAACACCGCAAGGTGAGTTTGACGAAATAATGGGCATGCAACACAAAGAGTTAGCAATTGAAGGGGTGCAGTTTCACCCGGAAGCTATTTTAACCGAGCAGGGATTAACGCTGCTTGATAACTTTTTAACTCGCTTCTAGTCTAATAGCACTGAACGTATTCAATACTTACTATTTAACGAGCACTATGACTGAACTTGCACAACAACAGCGTACAGCAAAAATACTTGATCAACGGGCACACGATTTGCTGTTGGGTCATAGTTTTGCGCATCAGCAAATTGGGTTTATTCATACCTTAGATATTGATTACGGCGAGCCTATGAAGCAGCGTACCTTGTTGCAGGTTGAAGTGTCAGCGCAACAAAAGCGTAAGCAAACAAGTACCGCTCATCATAAGTACCGTGCACAAGCCAGCGAACAGCTTCATAAAGTAATTGAAACAGCTATATTTAAACAGCTCGAAGATATGGACGCAGTGATTCAAACAACAATAGGGATTGAAGACAGCGTTGCCACTATTTTAGATATATTAGCTGTAAAGTCGGCCTCAGTTGGCCGTTTAGAGCCGTTAGTAAACGATTTAAGCTGGCTAGGGCGCGAATTGGTCACGTTGGTTAACCTCCCGTATTACCGAAACCAGCGTAGTAAAAAAAGTACCGCGGTAAAAGTAGACAGCCCTGCACTTGCTCTGCGTTACATAGGGCTTGATAACTTACAGTTAGTGATTCCCACATTTGCAGTTCGCCATTGGATGCCCCATAGTACCGAGCCTTTTTCGTTACTAAAACGTAGGCTCAGAGACAGCGCAATGGCCAACGCCATTGCCGCGCAAAAAATTGCAGAAATAAACGACGTAAACGAGATACACGCATTTACCTTGGGTATGTTATTAGATGTAGGGCGTATTACGTTAGTACGTTTGTACTTAAAAACCTTTGAGCAGGTTTGGCAACGAAAAGTACAAATAGCACGTCAAGAAAACCAAAAAGACCTTCACACAGCATTATTAGAGCTAAAGCCCGACCCTTTATTTTTAACTACACTGCTGTGCAATAAGTCAATTCAGGTCAGTGCGCGAGTCATCGACAAAATGGCCTTTAAATATTTGCCATTTAAAGGCGTGATGGAACAGCTTCAAAATGGCGTAAATAAAGGCGATAGTGCCTTACCGTTAACGCAGGTCATGTTAAAAGCGCGGTGTTACTCCCAGTACTTAATTTTAAAAGAACACCAACTAATTGAGCCCGACGAAACGGCAGCGTGGTTTTCGTATTTTCAGTTCACTAAAACGGAACTAAAAACCCTTCAAACAAGCAATTTTACCAATCTTGCTATTCAAATTGACTAAAAAATTAAATTTTTTGTTAATTTTTTTACGACTATTCATTCATTCCCACTGATTCATCCGTAAAGTTATTTAGTGGTAAAAGCCTATGCAGGTCACTACTGATGCGGTTAGTTGATAAAAAATAAGTGTGTTTAGGTATGCAAATAGTTATTCACTATCTATGAAATAATATCTTAAGCCCTTTATTTTCAAGGGTTACATGAAAGTTTTTAACGAGACAGCTACCACTAATTCTGAAATAATGGGCGTCTGAAAATTGAACCACAAAGCAATTTTTTGTACCCAACAGACACCTGAACGTACTTAAAAGCTTGGTTAATATTTTTAATCAAACACTTATTTATGCTTTGTGTAGATCACAATTAAGAGGAAATAAAATGACAGTCAATCGCGAATTATTTGATCACGTAATGGTTCCTAACTACGCACCTTCAAGCGTAATTCCTGTTCGAGGCGAAGGCTCTCGCGTATGGGATCAACAAGGCAAAGAGTTTATCGACTTTGCTGGTGGTATTGCTGTTAACTGTCTTGGCCACTGTCACCCTGCTTTAGTAGGTGCATTAAAAGAACAGGGCGAAAAAATTTGGCATTTATCAAATGTTATGACTAATGAGCCGGCGCTTCGCCTCGCTAAAAAAATGGTTGATGCCACTTTTGGTGAAAAAGTTTACTTTGCTAACTCTGGCGCAGAAGCAAACGAAGCCGCACTTAAATTAGCGCGTCGTTTTGCACTTGATAAGTTTGGCCCAGAAAAATCACAAATTATCGCATTCAACAAAGGTTTCCACGGTCGTACATTCTTTACTGTAACTGTTGGTGGCCAAGCGGCATACTCAGATGGTTTTGGCCCTAAGCCGGGTGACATCGTACATTGTGATTACAACGATCTAGCCGCATTTGAAGCGCTAATTAGCGACCAAACATGTGCCGTAATGATGGAACCACTGCAAGGTGAGGGCGGTATTGTTTCGCCAACTGACGAGTTTGCTCAGCAAGTTCGCGATTTATGTACTAAACACAATGCGCTACTTATTTTTGATGAAGTGCAAACAGGTGTTGGCCGTACAGGTGACTTGTACGCATACCAAGGTTTAAATGTAGTACCTGATATTTTAACTTCAGCAAAAGCATTAGGCGGCGGTTTCCCAATTGGCGCAATGTTGACTACAACAGATATTGCACAGCATCTAAAAGTAGGTACTCATGGTTCTACTTACGGCGGTAACCCGCTTGCATGTGCTGTTGCCGAAGCCGCATTTGATACTGTTAACACACCCGACGTACTTGCCGGTGTAAAAGAAAAAGCAGCTTTATTTAACGAACTTCTTGCAGCGGTAAACGAAAAATACAACGTATTTAGCGAAATTCGCGGTAAAGGTTTATTAATCGGTGCTGTTGTGAATGAGCAATATAAAGGCCGCGCTAAAGAGTTTTTAGTAGCCGGTACTGAACAAGGTCTAATGTCATTAGTGGCAGGTGCTGACGTTGTTCGTTTTACACCGTCTCTTGTTATCCCAGAAGCGGATATTCGCGAAGGTATGGCACGTTTTGAAAAAGCAGTTGCAAGCGTAGTAAACGCATAAGCTGCTTTAGCCAATCTACCGAGGGCAAACATTGTTTGCCCTACGAATTTTATTTACCGTTATTTATAAGGGAGCAAGCGGACTCATGATGATCCTTCGCCCAATCCAGCAAAATGATTATTCAGCATTACTGACAATCGCCCACGAATCGGGCCATGGTTTTACATCTTTGCCTTTAAACGAAGAGCTATTACAAAAGAAGATTGACCATTCAGTAAGCTCATTTGCTAAACAAACGTCACAACCCGGTGACGAAGGCTACTTGTTTGTTCTTGAAGATAGCGAAACAGGTGAAGTAGTAGGTACCTCGGCAATAGAAGCTGCTGTGGGCCTAGATGATGCGTTTTATCATTACCATTTAAGTAAAGTAATTCACTCTTCGCGCACACTAGACGTTTACAAAGCGGTTGATATTTTAACGCTATGTAACGACTACACTGGCGCAACTGAGCTGTGCACCTTGTTTTTGAAAGACGGCTATCGCAAAAACTGTAACGGCAAACTGCTGTCTAAAGCACGCTTTATGTTTATTAAACAACACCAAGCACGCTTTGCCGAAACCGTTATTGCAGAAATGCGCGGTGTGTCTGATGAAAACGGCAATAGCCCGTTTTGGAAGTGGTTAGAAGAACACTTTTTCTCAATGGACTTCCCAACAGCAGATTACTTAACGGGTATTGGCCAAAAAGTATTTATTGCTGAACTGATGCCTAAATACCCAATTTACGTCAATTTATTGAGTAAAGATGCGCAAGCGGTAATCGGTCAAGTTCACAACAATACTCGTCCAGCGATTGAATTATTAAAAAGCGAAGGCTTCACGTTTAACGGCTACGTCGATATTTTTGACGCAGGTCCAACAGTTGAAGCAAAAGTAGATAATATAGCTACAGTACGTAACTCACACGACTTTATTGTTGAAATTGGTGAGCAAACGGGCGACACCATGGTGTTATTAGCAAACGACAAGCTCGAAAACTTCAGAGCGACCGTTGCATCAATGAGTTTCGACGAACGCGCTAAAACCGTTGTTTTATCACAACAAGTAGCCGACGCCCTGCAATTACAAACGGGCGATACTGTTAGCGCAACCCCAGTTTAATTTAGGAGAAAGTATATGACTCATCCTGCACAATTTATTAATGGTCAATGGTCACAAGGCCAAGGCTCAGAATTTAACTCAGTAAACCCAGCAAATAACGATGTTATTTGGCAAGCATCATCAGCCACTGCAGAGCAAGTTGATGCAGCTGTTGGCGCTGCGCGTGAAGCGTTTTACGCATGGGCTGATAAAAGCTTTACTGAGCGTTTAGAAATAGTAAAAGCATTCGTAGTACAATTAAAAGAAAACAGTGAAGAGCTTGCAATCACCATTGCACAAGAAACAGGTAAGCCATTATGGGAAACACGCACTGAAGCGGGTGCGATGGTTGGTAAAATTGCCATTTCTGAAAAAGCATTTTTAGAGCGCACGGGCGATGTCGAAAATGCAATGCCATTGGGCCGCGCGATGATTCGCCACAAGCCACACGGTGTTGTAGCCGTATTTGGCCCGTATAATTTTCCGGGCCACTTACCAAACGGCCATATTGTGCCAGCGTTACTAGCGGGTAATACGGTTGTATTTAAACCGTCTGAACTAACACCAAAAGTGGCTGAGCTTACCCTTAAATTGTGGGAAAAAGCGGGTTTACCAGCAGGCGTTATTAACCTTGTTCAAGGTGAAGTTGAAACGGGCAAAGCCCTTGCTGCTCATAAAGGCATTGATGGCTTGTTCTTTACTGGTTCATCGCGCACAGGTCATATTTTACATGAACAGTTTGCAGGCCAGCCGGGTAAAATTTTAGCTCTCGAAATGGGCGGTAATAATCCGCTTATTATTACTGATGTTGAAGATACTAAAGCCGTTGTTCACGATATTGTGCAATCAGCATTTATCTCGAGCGGTCAGCGTTGTACCTGTGCTCGTAAGTTATTTTTACCAACAGGTAGTAAAGGCGATGCAATATTAGAGCGCCTAATTACTGCAACTAAAGCCATTAAAGTAGGCAACTACGACGATGAAGATCAGCCATTTATGGGCTCTATGATCTCATCAGCGGCAGCAGCGGGTATGGTTAAAGCACAACGCGAGCTTGTTGAGCTTGGCGGTAAGGTCCTTGTAGAACTAGAGCACACAGCAAATACCGGTTTTGTAACGCCAGGTATTATTGAGTGTTCAGCAATTGGCGACTTCCCAGATGAAGAGCATTTTGGCCCACTTTTAAAAGTATTCCGCTTTGACGACTTTGACAGCGCAATTGATAAAGCAAACGACACAAGCTTTGGTTTATCAGCAGGCTTACTCAGTGACAGCCAAGCTGATTACGACCACTTTTTACGTCGTATTCGTGCTGGTATTGTTAACTGGAATCGCCCAATTACGGGTGCGTCTAGCGCTGCACCATTTGGTGGTATTGGCGCATCAGGCAATCACAGAGCAAGCGCGTACTACGCAGCTGACTACTGTGCATACCCTGTAGCTTCAGTAGAGCTTGAAAAAGTAGCCATGCCAGCAACATTAAGCCCAGGCTTAAAAATAGATTAAGTTAATAATACTTAATTAGTATAAAAGCAGCTTCGGCTGCTTTTTTTGTATGCTTAAATCACAAAGCTAGCAATCAACCGCGCTTTCTGCTTAAATCAGCGTAAGTAATATTATTAGGTGGTAAATATCATGGTTTTAGATAGGCAAGGGTACGATGATTTAATCATGTATCTAACTCAAAATTTAGCATTGTTTGAGAAGCCAGGTGTAATAAAACCAGGCGCTCCAACGGTAATGGAACTCATAGAAGATGTTATTGCCGAAAACGTTATGCTAATTTGTGAACAGCACACAAACCTCAACACAGAACAGCGCAGCTTAATTGTACGCGAGGTTGATGGCATTGTTTACGATTTACAAGAAGTGCTTAGCAGCATTACGTCACAGCCTGTTACGGTTGAGCAACATGAGTTTATTGACGAATTTGCCAGCTTAATTAAAAATCTCTTCGACAGCGCTGTTTCGCAGCAGTATTAAGCCTCAATTTATAGTGCCGCGTATCGCATTTTCGTTTGCAACTGCGGCCAACTTGCTTACAATCAACAAAAATATTTTTGAGATAAAAACATGCAAGCAAATGTAAAGTGGGTCGAAGGCGACACGTTTGTAGGTCGTTCTAATTCTAATCACAACGTAGTATTTGATACCGGTAGCGATAGTGCGGCACCTAGCCCAATGGAAATGGTGTTGATGTCGGTTGGCTGTTGTTCATCGGTTGACGTTGTGGGTATTTTAAAAAAAGCTAAACAAAATTTTTCAGACGTCCAAGTACAATTGAGTGCTGAACGCGCCGAAACCGCTCCTCGCGTATTTACTAAAATCAATTTACATTTTGTTGTTACAGGCAAAAACGTGTCTGAAAAGCACCTTGCACGCGCTGTTTCTTTGTCTGCTGAAAAGTATTGCTCGGTAGCATTAATGCTTGATAAAACAGTAGAAATTACTCATAGCCATGAAGTTGTGCAAGAACAGGTAAAATAACGCTTTTTCCATAAGGAAAATTCGTATAAAATCCGCGAACTTTTCATTCTGCAGGTGCAGATTTCACTAATTTATAGGTTGGTTTATTATGAACAAACCCTTCGATAAACTTAAACTTCATGGCTTTAACAATTTAACCAAAAGTTTAAGCTTTAGTATTTACGATATTTGCTACGCAAAAACCGAGCAACAACGTAAAGAATATATTGAATATATCGATGAGCAGTACAGTGCAGATAGACTAACCGACATTTTAGGTGAAGTTGTTGATATTATTGGTGCCAATATTTTAAATGTTGCACGCCAAGATTATGAACCACAGGGCGCCAGTGTAACTATTTTGGTTTCGGAAGAGCCAGTAGAAGAGCAGCAAAATTACGATGCTGACGAAGCACCAGGCCCATTACCTGACTCAGTGGTTGCACACCTAGATAAAAGCCATATTTGTGTACACACATACCCAGAAGCTCACCCTGATGATGGTATTTGTACATTCCGTGCTGATATTGAAGTATCTACGTGTGGTATTATTTCGCCGCTTAAAGCATTAAACTTTTTAATTCATAGTTTAGAGTCTGACGTGGTAACAATTGACTACCGTGTTCGTGGTTTTACTCGCGACGTAAACGGCGTTAAGCACTACATTGACCACGCTATTAACTCAATTCAAAACTTCATGACAGACGATACCAAAGAAGCGTACCAAATGATGGACGTAAACGTGTATCAAGAAAACCTGTTCCATACCAAAATGATGTTAAAAGAAACCGACCTGAACACATACTTGTTTGGTCTTTCTACAACTGATTTATCGGATGATGAAGAAGAAGAAATTCGCTCTAAGCTAAACCGTGAAATGCAAGAAATATTCTATGGTCGTAACCTGCCAGAAACAGAATAATAGTCACGTTAGTTAAATAAAAACGGCGCTTATTAAGCGCCGTTTTTGTATGCGTTAATAAATATACCTATAAATCACTTACATCAGAGTTTAGGTTATTTAACAAGTAACAACTCGGATTGTCGGCCGTTTAAGTACCACACGCCGGTTTTATCAAAAATAGCGTCTTCTTCTAGCATTATGCGTATTTCTTTATTCCATGGTTTTATAAACACCGCATTGTTAAGCTCAATAGAGTAAGCGGTATTTAAATGCAGTGGGTAGTCGCCATCGCCGGGTACACCCTGTTGTGAATCCCACATACCCAGTGTGGTACCCGCAGCATGACCATGATAGCCAAGCGGGTGCGTATAAATAGTGGGTTTTAAACCTTGGCCAATGGCTTTTTCGCGAGCGGCTTTTAATACCTGATTACCCGTTTTACCTTCGCCAAATTCAGCGGTAAAAATGTCTTGTAGTTTATTGCCTTTTTTAAGCGCATCAACAAGGTAAGCGGGCGCATTGGTTTCGCCAGACTTTAAAACATAAGCATGTTGTTGGGTGTCGGTATTTAAGCGTAAGTACGTAATACCAAAATCGACATGCAGTAAGTCACCCGCTTGAATAACGTTATCGGCGTAACCATTAGTAAAGCTGTCTTCGTGATCGAACGATTGGCTGTCGGCGCGTTGTATTGCAATACTTGGGTGAAACCATGTTTGCAGTTTTAACTCTTTTACGCGCTCTCTAAACCACCACACTAAATCGTCGCTGGTTGTTTTGCCCACCGTTATTACTTTGCTTGAAAAACCCTCGGCAATAATAGCGTGCGCAATAGCAACAATGTGTTTATACATGTCTATTTCTTGGGGAATACGCTGCTCTAACCAGGCAACTGCCAGCGGCTCGGCCGATATTATTTTATTTTTATAAGCGCTAGGTAAGTTGGCCATTAAGGTATTGTAATCGCCTAGCACTAAGCCGTCGGCATGACCCCAATCGGTAGACGTATTGAGTGCAATGTTATCTGGGTTGTAGCGTTCAATAATATCGTTCAGTGCTTGCCACTGGTTTGGCTGCGCCTTTTTGTCCCAGCCTTTTGTAAATACGTTACCTATTTTATAGGGCGCAATAGCGTAAGCATCCACATTGCCTTGTTCATTTAAGGCAAAGAGCAAAATGGTGGTACGCCTTGCCGATAACCAGGTTGCTGGCAGCATTGTTTTTAATATGGGATCTTCGTTGTATTCGCGGCTAATAAGCAGCCACATATCGATGTTGTGTTGCTTCATTAAGCTGGGCATTAATGTGTTTACCCTAAGCTCGGTTATATTATCTATAAACGCAGCGCGTTCTTTCATCGATAAAATAGCAGGCACGCCATCGGCTTTAGCTAAGGGACTTAAAACAAGCGTAGTAAGTAAGCTCACGCAAAGTAGGAGTTGTTTTGTAAGGTGCATAATTGTTTTATTTTTAGGCTAGTTAATTTATAACATGCCTTAATAGCAGTCATAAAAAAACATTTTGAGATAAACAGCACACAAAAAAGCCCAGCTAACTCGCTGGGCTTTAGCATGAATAGGAATATTATTTAATCATGCTGTAAATAAGTGCAAATACCGCAAGCGCACCTACCGCTAACACAAACAAAGTACTTAAACGGTTACGATACTTATGCAGAGCCGGTACTTTATAAACTGCAATCATAGGCATGATAAATAATATCATTGCAATAATAGGGCCCGACAGCTGATCCATCATATCGAGTATGCTTGGGTTTTTAACTGCACAAAACCAAATTGCAAAAAACATAATAACTACGCCAATTTTATCTACCGTTTTAGCACCAAGCTGTGTTTGCTTAGTCACCAAGCCTGTAAAGCTTTCGCGGGCTCCTAAAAAGTGACCTAAAAACGACGACGTAATGGCAATAAAGGCAACTAAAGGCCCAAGCGTCGCAATAAACGAGTTATGGGTAATGTTAGCAAGGTACGATAAAACCGAGACGTTATCGGCTTTTGCTTGTGCCATCTGCTCACCTGTTAGCGACAACACGCACGAAAATACAAACAGCAATACAAACACAATTAACAGTAAGCTTGTGCGCTTTAAAATGGCTTCTGATTTTCGTGTAGCAAGGTCGTCATAGTGTTCGCGTTGTACATGCACAAAGCTTGAAATAGCCGCTGCATGGCTAAACGAAAACACAATAATAGGAATAGATAACCACAGCGTTTTACCAAAGCTGCCCACTTCAGGTAGGCTCATGTCTGGCATTTGCCAGCTAGGAATTAAATACAAGGATAAAAAAAACAAAATACCCACAAGCGGATACACCAAAATAGAAAACGCGCGCAGCATTAGGCGCTCGCCACCCATCATTAGGCTTATCATACCGGCTACCAAAACACCCGAAAGCACTACGCGAGGCGGCGATTCCATGCCCAGCTGGTTTACCATAAAGCTGTCTACGGTGTTGGTTAAGCCTACACCGTAAATAAGCAAAATAGGGAATATAGATAAAAAGTATAACAATGAGATTAATCGCCCTGCATTAACGCCAAAGTGTTCTTCAACAACATCGGTAAAATCGGCATGCTTATTTTTAGACGATAATACAAAGCGTGCTAAACCACGGTGGGCTAAAAAGGTCATCGGAAACGCTAAACACGCCATAATAATCAGCGGCCAAAAACCGCCAATACCAATGTTAATAGGTAAAAATAAAATACCCGCACCAACGGCGGTACCAAAAAGGCTTAAGGTCCACTGCGTATCGTGTAGGTTCCATTTAGATTTTGCGTTTGAATTTGCACTTGAATGCGCGTGTGTTGATGCATTTGAATGCGTTGCATCTAAAGGTGTTGTCATGTGTGTGTGCCGTCCATTATTTATAATAATAACCGCGCCGAAGGATATAGTTTTTGGCCCACTTTTTCATGTTTTTAGCGCCCTAGAGCCACAATTAACTGCGTTAAAATAGCCCCCAAGTGTCATGAATACGAAACAGCGGTGTAAAAGTAAACAAAGCCAGCACAAGGTGTTTAAAAATGTAGTAATGACACGCTTTACTATTTCTAGCACAGCTAAATAACTCGCTAAAATATAATATTTATAATTGGCAAACACTTACACGGTTTGTTATTAATAGGCGTTCATAAAATAAGGATGTTTTCATACAAAAATGGTGAAAGTGTTCTTTTGTTAAATTGTCAGGTTTTTCATCGTGTTAATTCATATAGTTTTTACTGAAACAGCAGTAATATTAACGAAGGTCGAATATAAATCATTCAGGGAAATACAAAATGATTTTTGTGACTTCAAAGCGTCACTTGGTCCTTGGACAGAGTGTGAGGTTTTTGATTATCTAAATTTTGAATATTCAAATTTAGCACCGAATGCTAGGGATCAACTAAAAAAGCTTAAATCGAGTGGGCACAACGAAATTGTACTTTCTTTTTGCGATAAGGCATAAACCTACAACTTAATAAATTAACTCACTTTTGTGCATACATGAAGGGCAGCTGTGCAATTTATTTAGAGGTTTTATAATGTTTATAGGCAACAATCATTAATGCGGTGCTTCACTAACTGGTTGGCTAGACTTAAGTTGGAATCAAATTTGAAAATTATTATTGTATTAATATGTTTAATAACCTCTTTTAATTCCTTCGCTTGTTTTGTTCAACCAGAAGGTTTAACAGAACAACATGAAACTCAATTAATTAATTATTTAATTTATGCTGGTGTTCTAATGACTGCAGCTTTATTTATTAGGGCTTCATATAATATACAAAAAATTTGGATTCCAATTTTGTTGCAGGTTATTTTTGGGTATTTTCCAATGTATCTGTATATGCTGGAAATAGCAGGTGTATCACCTTATTCAGGCTCCTGTGGTGCTCCTGGGTTTGTTTACATTGGTAAAGTATTAGCCATTGGTATGGCCTGTATTTTTGCACTTGAAGCAGTTTTATTCTTTAAGGGCAGAGGAAGTAGAAAAGTAAAATAATAAGCTCGGATTTTATTTTTATTTAGAATTAGGATAAACAATAAGTCTATAGTTTTACACCGGCATGTGAATGACTACGTATTAACAGGCAATATATGGCAGACCAAGAAATAAGACAATTTATTGAGGATATACAATCTAAGTTTCCAGATGTCATACCGCTAATGGATAAACACGAAGAATGTGAATTCGCTTTTCGTATGGAGGAGTTCGCAAATTTAACAACGTTTGCATTCAACGAACAGAAAAACGCCGACGCCCTAAAGTATTTGTCATATATGAATCTAAAACTAGAGACTGCAAGCCCTGCCGAGTTTGAATATATAGATACCTATTATGTTGAGCACTTGTTTTGGAAAGCGACTCCCATCGGAATTGAAATGGGCTGGCCACTCGTCCCCGGTAAACTAAAAAAGCTGTACTTAAATTTTCATGGGCGAGCGCCTCAAATACGTTGAGTATTGGTAAAGTGAATCGCCCCGTGTTTGCCAGAGACTCAATAACTTGAGAAACTGGAACTATGAAAAAATCAAATCGCTATACATCAGAATTTCGTGATC
>NZ_PNDV01000041.1:0-38701 GCF_005930865.1 Pseudoalteromonas sp. S554
AAATTTTATTGACCACTACATTCAGATATATCTGAAGAAGCGTTAAAGCAATTAGTATTTTCCAGCGAGACTAAGCTAAATTGGCGTGCTTACTTAAGTCATTATGATCATGAAGATAGTTTTCATTTGGCACTAAGGGTTGATAGTGGTGAAAATATTCCTGATGGTGCGGTTTTGGGAATTTACAACGTTAAAAATGGTGTCTTAAATATATATTTATTGGAATCTTTAGTAATCCAAGAGCAAGAGCACCCTTTAAGGGGGCGGCTTACAGCATTGATGATTGTTGCCGTTTCTTACTTCTTATCATATTTTGAAAATTCCCAAGGGATCTTACTATGTGAGCCTTCTCCAGATTTAGAGGATTATTATAAATCCTTTGGTTTTGAATATATAAGTGATGATGAGATGTTTGCTTCAATTGAGCGGCTAAATGATATGCAAACAAGGTTAAATGAGGCTATTGGGTCCTAATTTGATTGAAAATCGACCTGAAATATACTAATATGAACTTAAGAATCCTCATTGGAGAGGTATGTTAAAATGAAAAAAGAAATCAAAAGATTAACGCCAAAACAAACAAAAGCATTATTACTTAAAAATGCTAAAAAGCTGATGTCTGGGCGTTACAGAACAGATAAGCCTGAGTTAATTGGTGAAAGAAAAAAAGAAGAGCTTGTAGCATAACATCACTTCTAATGAAGTAACGGCCTCCCATCCCTTTATTCACTTACTCAGATCAATTGTTAATTGAGATTAAGCCACTACGTTTCCATAGCAATATCTAGCTCTTCCAATGCGGAAACAATTTGATGTACAGTATTCCTATCAAACTCTGCACGGTCTACTTCTTCATGCGTGCCTTTATTTAAGTAGTGCCATTCACGTGATTCACCGTTTCTACCTGCTAATAGAAGGTGATTAAGGGGAGTGAGAACGGAATCTTTATTTTCATCTGAAAAACCACCTTGAGAAATCTTGGACTTGAGTTGATCAGAAAGGTTACGAAGTTCAATTGGAGCCTTTGCTGTACGTAATTTGATACTTAAATTACCATCACCATGCTTATGGACGTATTGCCATAATTTGCCTTTAGTAAGTGATTCTAAAGCTTGTCTAGATTTAGCTAGCGCATCCCTAATTTCCATTAGTTCAAGGTGATTACGAGCCGTAATTATATAATTTCTAGGTGAGCAGTTAAAATCAACTCTAATATGTTGTTCTTCAATTTTTGGTAAAAAAGAAAACGTATTAGACTCTTTTGCTTGTTTTACGGTTAAGAGGTTTTGAATATCTTTGAAAAATTCCTCACCGTGACAAGCAAGTATTATTTGCGAGCCTTTGAAAAAATCGTCCTCAAATAACGTCCTTCGAATAGACTCCCTATGTTCATCATCAATAGCATTAACAGGATCATCAAAAATCAGTAAAGGGCAGCGTTCTTTAATATTTTTTGCGAGTAATATCGCAAGGCCAATACATCGAATATGGCCTTCGCTCAATATATGCAATGCATCAAAATATTTGGTTGGTTCATTGGTGAATGAAACTTTAAGGCGTTGATTTTGGCTAAGTGGTAATTGAACTGAGGCTAGCAACTCGTGAGGTGAATCATTACGGTTAAATGAGTTATATAGTGAAACCACTAACTCACCTAGATCTGAAACTAACTTTTGAGGTAGTCCTTTTCTATATGCATTCAGTCTTGAAACAAAAGTTGAATAAGCAGAGCTAATAGTCATATTTTCTACCAGCGTTGCTTTTTCTAATTTAACCTCAGCAATAAGCTTCTCATTTTTTATAGCGAAGGTTGCAATGTCATTTTCCGCAGATTTGATTGCTTGCACGATTGTCTGACGCTGAGTTTGTAGCCTTATAATTTGATCTGCTAACCCTCTTAATCTAACAAGCTCTTGCTGCTTTACGACTCTTTGTTGAGAAAGCTGATCAATTGATAAATCGCTTTGTTCTAGTTGTTTCACTTGCGAATCTATATGTTGCCATGGTGTAAATCCATCAGCCATCTTTTCATGTAAGCTATTCCACCAGGCAATGTTTGCTTGCGTAGGTGTTGCAACAACGAAGCCATGAAGTGGGTTTTGGGAGAAACGAGCACAAGCAGAATTAACTATTTGTGATATGTTGATGATTGTTTGGTTAAAAATATTATTAAGCTGTTGGATTCGCTGTTGCAATGCACTTAGGTGTTGAAGTTTATTTAATTCATCACTTGCATTTGTATAAGGATTTATAGTGACTTGCTCAATAGGTGTCTTGCAAGCAGGGCAGTGGTCTGGGTCAGCTAACTGAAGCTGAACAACAGCTTCGTATAACTGTTGAAATGATATTTGTTGGCTAGCATTAACCAACTCTTGTTGTTTAACAGTTAATTCTGCTTGGCTAGTCGTAATGGTCTGAAGTAGTTCATTTAGTTTAACAATTGATAAACCACTTTTAGTAGCAACAGGCTGTAGAAGCTCTGTTTCAATTTGTTTGATCTTACCCAAATTATCAGCATCACCATTAATATCGGCAATCACTTGTCTCAATTTTAAACCAGGATTGTAATTCTTTGAGAACTCTATTTCTTCTGCAACAAGTAGCTGTAATGCTGATTTGTTTTCTTTGAGTAGTAATTGACTTCCCGCTAAACTTTGTTGTTTTAACCTGAGTTGGTTAGCTTTGACACCTAATAAATCTATATATTTATCATCAATTTCAGGTGAAAAATTTCTTACAAATTCATTAAATGATTCTAAGCCAAATAATGTTGAAATCAGCTCTGTTTGTTTTGCTGGAGCATGGGCTGCGATGCGGGAAAAGCTATCGATACGATTTTTTTCAACGAAGCAAAATCGATAAAGCGCATCGTTTGGCTGAATAGGTACTTCTTCACCATGATTGTTTGTACCTAGAATAGTCGGCTTTACATAGCTATTAGTGTGGGCATTTTTAAGATAATCATCTTGATTTCTAAAGCGTTTGCTTTCTGCATCAGCAACATTGCCAAGTAGAGCGTGTTCTAATGCTTCACAAAAGCTTGATTTACCAGTGCCGTTGGGACCATAGATAAGTACAAGTAAACTATTAAGGTCAAATTCTTCTTTCTTAGCGAAGCCACGAAAAGGGCCTGTTATTAATTTAGTTATTTTATTAAATGAAAATGACTTTTCTATATCATTTTCTGTAGGTGCAGGTGCTTTTGTATTTATAGTTGACCAATTAGCTTGTGCTAACGGCACTATAGACTGAATACGTTGGCCTTGCCGAGTAGTCAGGGGGATTAGCGTATCTATATTCTCAAGGACTATATTGGCAATTTTTTTTACATTAACTGAACTGGCTTCATTGCCAAGTGTTTGCATAAATCGTAGATATTCGGCTCTGATCATAACTCACACCCTTATTAATTCATTTTAACTCGACTATTTGGCTTGTTGGGATATCATATTTAAGGTAATTAAATTTATTTAAACTATTGCTATCAGTGGCATTGAACCACAGGAAAGTAGCAATTGGTCCTCAGTATGAGGAGGGAAATAATTATTTTTTATTGGAATAATTAGTCAAAAACAGTATCTATCCGTGTGGATCTATTTCTATATCGGTTGCAGGAATTGAACAGCAAGTTAGTATTTCACCATCCCCTACATAGGCTAAAGGAGACATTTCATAATGAACTTCTCCTTTAATTAACTTACACCTACATGCGCCACAGAACCCATCTCTACAGTGGTAATGGGTTTCAATATTCTCTCTTTCTAATGAGTCTAAGATGTTTTTATCAGGTTCGAGAAACGAAATAACTCGTTCCTCGACCGTTATTTTCCATGACATTATAATTCGTAATCGTCAAACTCACCTGCTTCAACGTTAGAGTCAATCTGACCAACCAAATAGCTTGATATTTCAGCTTCTTGTGGGGCAACTTGTACGTTATCAGACGTTAAATATGAATTCATCCAAGGAAGAGGGTTGCTTTTAATATCGAATGGACTTTCTAAGCCAATAGCCATCATTCTTTGATGACTAATATACTCGATGTATTCTTTGATAATTGCGGCATTCAAACCAATCATCGAACCGTCTTTAAATAAGTAATCGGCCCATTCTTTTTCTTGTTCAACTACATCCAAGAAAATTTGTCTACCTTGCTCTTCCAATTCAATGCAAATTTGTTTCATTTCAGGATCATCACCACCATTTTTCCATATATTTAACATATGCTGTGTACCCGTTAAATGAAGGGCTTCGTCCCTTGCAATAAGGCGAATTAGTTTGCTGTTCCCCTCAAGTAAAGATCTCTCTGAAAACGCAAACGAACAGGCGAAACTAACGTAAAAACGAATAGCTTCTAAAGCATTAACAGAGCACACCGCAAGGTATAACTTTTCCTTTAATTTGCGTAAAGTAACATCATATTCAACACCTTCAGATGTATGTTTACCTTCGCCATGTAAGTTATATAACTGTGAATATAAAATTAAATCATCAAAGTAAAGCGCAATACTTTCAGCACGTTTCAATATTGCAGGGTTAATGATTATTTCATCAAATACTTCACCAGGGTTGGTGAATAAATTTCTTAAAATATGTGTATATGAACGAGAATGAATCGTCTCACTAAATGCCCATGTTTCTATCCATGTTTCAACTTCAGGTAAGGAAGCCAATGGGAGTAACACCGCATTAACTGAACGTGCGGCCATACTATCAAGTAAGATTTGATATTTAAGGTTAGAGATGAAAATGTGCTTTTCGGCATCAGATAGACTTTGCCAATCCCCGCGATCTTTTGATACATCAACTTCTTCTGGTCGCCAGAAGAAAGACAGTTGTTTCTCAATTAAGTTTTCGAATGCCACGTGTTTTTGAACATCATAACGTGATACATTCACAGGGTTGCCAAAGAACATCGGTTCTTTTAAAGCGTCATTATTTTTTTGATTAAAAGTAGTATATTTCATTTTTTATTTATTCCGGGATAAAGCCACATATTTATTTTTTTATGCTGCTATTTTAAGTTGTGTGGCATTTTTTGTGATTTTATGTGTGGTTCCACACAAGTTGAACACGTTGTTTGTGTTTGATTTAGCTTGATTAGTTTTTAAAATTTCGCTATTGTGTGTGTATGGCTGACGGGATTTGAGCTCAATTATCTTGGCGTTACCTTCCATAAGTTCACGCTCAGCAAATGCAAATGAACAAGCAAAGCTGACATAAAAACGAATTGCTTCAAGAATGTTTACCGACATCATAGCGAGGTAAAGTTTCTTTTTCAGCTCGAATAAGTTTACAACCACTGTTTTACCGTTGATTTCATGCTTGCCTTCACCGTAAAGGTTGTAAAGTGAAACAGAGTTAATTAAATCATCGTAATAAGTTGTTACTGCATCAGCGCGCTCGCTAATTTTATCGTTGCTAACGATGTCATCAAAAATAAGCTCTGGTGATTGTGTTACGTTACGAATAATATGGGTGTATGAACGGCTGTGAATTGTTTCACTAAATGCCCACGTTTCTATCCAGGTTTCAAGTTCTGGGATAGACACGATAGGTAGTAGCGCAACGTTAGGAGAGCGGCCTTGTACACTATCAAGCAGTGTTTGATATTTTAAGTTACTTAAAAATATGTGCTTTTCATGCTCTGGTAGCGCCTGAAAATCTAAACGGTCTTTACTCACATCTACTTCTTCTGGTCGCCAAAAGAAAGACAGTTGCTTTTCAATTAACTTTTCAAAAATAGGATATTTTTGTTGATCGTAACGCGATACGTTAACGGTCTGGCCAAAAAACATTGGCTCTTGCATTTGGTTATTATGATTACGACTAAAAGTAGTATAAGACATGTTTATCACTCAAAAAACTATCAGAACAAAGCGGGCTGCATGCCCGCTTAAGATAAAATTAACGACTATATTTTACACGCGCCGCCTGCACAATCGTCATCTTCCACTTCTGGAGTGTCGTCTTGTGCATCAGATGCGCCATCACGGGTATTATGGTAATACAACGTTTTGACCCCCAATTTGTAGGCGCTAAGTAAGTCTTTTAATAAGACTTTCATAGGTACTTTACCGCCTTCAAATTTATTTGGATCATAATTTGTGTTTGCAGAAATAGTTTGGTCAACAAATTTTTGCATGATACCGACAAGCTGTAAGTAACCATCATTAGAAGGTATGTCCCAAAGTAACTCATAGTTGTCTTTCAAACGTTCGTACTCAGGTACAACTTGTTTTAAAATACCATCTTTACTTGCTTTAACACTAATGTGACCGCGTGGTGGCTCGATACCATTTGTTGCGTTTGAGATTTGCGATGACGTTTCTGATGGCATTAATGCGCTTAGTGTTGAGTTACGCATACCGTGTTCTTGTATGCTCTTACGCAGTGCATCCCAATCAAGGTGCAGTGGCTCATCACAAATTTTATCTAAGTCTGTTTTATACGTATCTGTTGGCATAATGCCCTGAGAATACGTTGTTTCGTTAAACTTAGGACATGCACCACGTTCTTTTGCAAGTTCGTTTGACGCTTTCATCAAGTAGTATTGAATAGCTTCGAATGTTTTATGTGTGAGTGCATTTGCACTGCCGTCTGAATAACGCTTACCATTTTTAGCTAAGTAGTAGGCATAGTTGATTACACCTATTCCTAACGTACGACGTCCCATTGTTGCGTTTTTGGCAGCTGGTACTGGGTAGTCTTGAAAGTCGAGTAGGTTATCGAGTGCACGTACTGCTAGCTCCGCAAGCTCTTCTAGTTCATCTAGAGACTCAAGCGCACCTAGGTTGAAAGCAGACAATGTACATAATGCAATTTCGCCTTCTTCGTCGTTAACGTTGTTAAGTGGTTTAGTCGGTAATGCAATTTCTAAACACAAGTTAGACTGACGAATTGGTGCAACTTTCGCTATAAACGGGCTATGTGTATTACAGTGATCTACATTCTGTAAGTATATGCGGCCAGTACTTGCACGTTCTTGTGCAAACACAGAGAACAATTCAATGGCTTTAATACGCTTTTTACGAATAGACTCGTCTTGTTCGTATTTAACATATAACGCATCAAATTCGTCTTGATCTTCAAAAAACGCATCGTAAAGACCTGGCACGTCTGATGGACTAAATAACGTGATGTAATCGTCTTTAATCAAACGAGAATACATTAACTTATTAAATTGTACGCCGTAATCTAAATGACGAACACGGTTGTCATCAACACCACGGTTATTTTTAAGAACTAAAAGGTTCTCTACTTCTAAATGCCATAGCGGGTAGAATAGGGTTGCTGCGCCGCCGCGAACACCACCTTGCGAACAACTCTTAACAGCTGTTTGAAAGTGCTTGTAAAAAGGGATACAACCTGTGTGGTATGCTTCGCCATTACGGATATGGCTTCCTAATGCACGGATACGACCAGCATTAATACCGATACCAGCACGCTGAGAAACATATTTTACAATAGCTGACGATGTAGCATTGATTGAATCAAGGCTGTCGCCACATTCAATAAGTACGCAAGAGCTAAATTGACGAGTAGGCGTACGTACACCAGCCATGATTGGCGTAGGCAATGAAATTTTAAATAACGATACCGCGTCGTAAAAACGCTTTATGTATGAAACTCGTGTTTCTCGTGGGTAATCTGCAAATAAGCTTGCAGCCACTAAAATATATAAAAACTGTGCGCTTTCATAAATTTCACCCGTTACACGGTTTTGAACTAGGTATTTACCTTCTAATTGCTTAACTGCAGCGTAACTAAAATTAAGATCGCGTGAGTGGTCAAGGTATTCGTCTAATTCGTCAAATTCTTGCTCTGTATAGTCAGCAAGTAAGTGAGCATCGTAACGTTTATCACTCACCATTTTTGTTACGTGATCAAATAAACGCGGTGGCTCAAATTGACCGTATGCTTTTTTACGTAAGTGGAATACAGCTAAACGTGCAGCAAGATACTGGTAATCAGGTGATTCTTTAGAAATCTGATCGGCAGCCGCTTTGATAATCGTTTCGTGAATATCTTTTGTACGAATACCATCATAAAATTGAATATGTGACTTTAATTCAACCTGTGAAACCGAAACGTTATTTAAACCTTCGGCGGCCCATTCTATAACGCGATGGATCTTATCAAGATCAAGAGGCTCTTTGCGCCCGTCACGTTTGCTTACAGATAACTGTTGGTTCATAGCTTTGCCTGTATTCCTTGGGGATAATGTATTTTTGACCAATGTTGTACGTCTCAAAAAGAGAAGTAGTGCTCATTTTTTATAAGTTTTACCCAATGAGGTAAATTTAATTGAATAACATTTGGCCACAATATCTGGTGTTGTTCAATTTAGAGATCACAAGATAGTGTGGTCTGAGTTGATTTGCAAGGGGCATAATTGCCCCTATTTGTGGATAACGTTGGGATAACGTATTTGTGTTAGTAGGCATTAACCTTTGATCATTCATTGAAGTTGAAATTTTTAAAAATCAACTCAGGATCGACTAAATTTACACATTTTGAAAATAAATTTCGGCTGCTTTTTTTATCATCAAGCTTTGCGTAAAAACTAACACAATCACAATATATAGTGTTTATATCTAAAATGGGCACTATATATGGTTAAATGCGTCAATAGGGCTACGCCAGTTAAAATCAGCTTTCCAAGTAAGTGCTTCTTCATCGCTTGGAATGTACCCCCACAGAGCAGTAGCTGTAGGCATACCTGCTGCTTTACCCGCTTGAATGTCTCGTTCGGCATCACCTATGTATAAACAGCGATCTGGTATTACGTCCATTAGTTTTGCGCAATGAAGTAAAGGTAGAGGAGAGGGTTTGGCTTCTTCAAGCGTATCACCGCTAATTACAACTGCCGCATTTTTTAAAGCGGGGATCGCAGCGACAAGCGGCTCAGTTAAAAAGCCAGGCTTGTTTGTCATGATCCCCCATTTGATCTTTTTGTGATCAAGTGAGATCAGTAGTGGTTCAATACCGGCAAAGCATTGGGTGTATTTCGCAATGTTTTGGGCATAGCTATCGACCAATTGCTTTATCAACTGTGCTTGTGCAAGAGAGGGCCACAATTCTTTAAAACCCGCTTCCAATAAAGCTGCCGCACCATTAGAAGCCGCTGGGCGATATATTTCGCTTGTTACTTCGGCAATTTGATTTGCTCGTAGTACACTATTAAGTGCAGCGCCTAAATCGTCAGCTGTGTCGAGTAAGGTGCCGTCTAAATCAAACAAAAACGCATCATATTGATAAAGTGCTAATGATGAACCTGCGCTCTTCATTACACCAACTTCTCAAAATGAAGGATATAATTAACACTAACATCATTATTAAGTGTGTATTGTTTAGAGAAGGGGTTATACGAAAGTCCTGAGCTTGCACGTACTTTTAAGCCCGCTTGCTCGGCCCACGCAATTAGCTGCGCCGGTTTAATAAACTTTTTGTGATCGTGAGTTCCCTCTGGAACCATTTTTAATAGTTTTTCAGCACCTACAATTGCGTACAAGTAGGCTTTCGGTGTTTTATTGAGGGTAGAGAAAAAAACATCAGCGCCAGGTTTTGCAAGTTTGGCAACGGCATGAATAATTGAAGCAGGGTCTGGAACGTGTTCGAGCATTTCCATACAGGTAACAACGTCAAATCGTTCAGGGTGTTCTTCAGCGAACTGTTCTGCGGGTATTTTTATGTAATCTACATCTACACCCGTTTCTAGGCTGTGTAATTTAGCGACAGTCAAAGGCTCTTGTCCCATATCAATACCTGTTACCTTTGCCCCCATACGTGCCATACTTTGGCTTAAAATACCCCCACCACAGCCAACATCGAGTGTTTCTTTATCAAATAAACCTTGCGTTTTATTTGCAATAAAATCTAGGCGTAACGGATTAATTTCGTGAAGAGGTTTAAACTCACCCTCTAAATCCCACCAACGCTCTGCGATGGCTTCAAATTTTGCTATTTCTGCGTGATCTACATTTTGATGTTCGGTCATAAAATACTTCCTCGTCAATCTGAGGCCATTATATAGGCCTAAATTGATAAATCGCAAAGTTTTGCGCCTGTAAATTAAAATTAATTGTGATAGCATGTCTGTTAGTAATAATAACAATACTCTTTAAAACCTAATACTGGGTTATTAAGAGCTGCTACTGAAGGAATGTGATATCAAATGACTGATCTCGCCAATGAAATTCTGCCAGTCAATATTGAAGACGAGTTAAAAAACTCCTACTTAGATTACGCAATGAGTGTAATTGTAGGACGTGCATTACCAGACGTACGTGATGGCTTAAAGCCAGTTCACCGCCGCGTTTTGTTTGCAATGAACGAGCTTAGTAATGATTGGAACAAGCCTTACAAAAAGTCGGCACGTGTTGTCGGTGATGTAATCGGTAAATACCACCCACACGGCGATAGCGCAGTTTATGACACGATAGTTCGTATGGCACAGCCATTCTCACTTCGTTATATGCTTGTAGACGGCCAGGGTAACTTTGGTTCTGTTGATGGTGATTCAGCTGCTGCTATGCGTTACACCGAAGTACGTATGGCTAAAATGTCTCATGAGTTATTAGCGGATCTTGAGAAAGAAACGGTTGATTTCGTTCCTAACTACGATGGCACAGAGCAAATTCCTGACGTTTTACCAACGAAGGTACCTAATTTACTTGTAAATGGTTCTTCTGGTATAGCCGTAGGTATGGCGACAAACATCCCACCACATAACTTAACTGAAGTTATCAATGGTTGTTTAGCATTAATTGTTAATCCAGATTTAACCATAACTGAGTTAATGGATTACATTCCTGGTCCAGATTTCCCTACAGCTGCAATCATTAACGGTAAAAAAGGGATTGAACAAGCGTATCAAACTGGTCGTGGCAAGGTGTACATGCGTGCACGCGCTGACATCGAAACAGACGAAAAAACGGGTCGTGAAACAATTATTGTTCATGAAATCCCTTATCAAGTTAACAAAGCACGCTTAATTGAAAAAATAGCGGAGCTTGTTAAAGATAAAAAAATTGAAGGCATTAGTGCACTACGTGATGAATCAGATAAAGACGGTATGCGTATCGTTATTGAGATAAAGCGTGGTGACGTAGGTGAAGTGATTCTAAATAACCTATATGCACAAACACAGTTACAAACAGTGTTTGGTATGAACATGGTTGCACTCATCAATAACCAGCCTAAGTGTTTTAATTTAAAAGAAATGCTTGAAGAGTTTATTATTCACCGTCGTGAAGTAGTAACTCGTCGTACAGTATTTGATTTACGTAAAGCGCGCGACCGTGCACACATGCTAGAAGGTCTAGCAATTGCACTTGCCAACATTGACCCAATTATTGAACTTATTCGTAAGTCTCCAACACCAGCAGAAGCAAAAATAGCGTTAACTGCACGTTCGTGGGAATTAGGTAATGTTAAAGCAATGCTTGAAAAAGCAGGTGAGGCTAACGTTGCTCGCCCAGATTGGTTAGCTGATGATTTAGGTATACGCGACGGCCAATACTTTATTTCTGAGCAACAAGCCCAAGCGATTCTTGACTTACGATTACACAAGCTAACAGGTCTTGAGCACGAAAAAATCTTAAGTGAATACCAAACACTGCTTGATTTAATTGCTGAACTGTTACACATACTGGCAAGCCCAGAGCGCTTAATGGAAGTAATTCGTGACGAGTTAGTTGAAATTAAGGCGCAATATGGTGATGAACGCCGTACTGAAATCAACGCAGCCGCGCATGATATCAGCCTTGAAGACCTAATAACTGAAGAAAATGTTGTGGTTACACTTTCTCACGAAGGCTATGTTAAGTATCAAGCGTTGTCTGATTACGAAGCGCAGCGTCGTGGTGGTAAAGGTAAATCTGCAACAAAAATGAAAGACGAAGATTTTATTGAGCGTTTATTAGTTGCAAACACGCATGATACTATTTTATGTTTCTCTACAGCAGGGCGTTTATATTGGTTAAAAGTATATCAATTACCACTAGCAAGTCGTGCAGCACGCGGTAAGCCAATTGTAAACTTATTACCTTTAGAAGCTGACGAACGTATTACCGCTATTTTGCCAGTACGTGAGTACGAAGAAGATAAATACATCTTTATGGCAACAGCATTTGGTACAGTGAAGAAAACACCTTTAACAGCCTACAGCCGTCAACGTGCTAGCGGAATTATTGCCGTTAACCTAAATGAGGGTGATAGCTTAATTGGTGTTGATATTACTGATGGTACCAACGAAATAATGTTGTTTACCGATGCGGGTAAGGTTGTCCGCTTTAAAGAAGCTGAAGAATCTGCTGTTGTTGATGAAAATGGAAACCCAGTATTAGACGAAGAAGGTAACCCAGAAATTCGTTTCAAGGGTGTTCGTCCAATGGGCAGAACGGCAACGGGTGTACGCGGTATTAAAATGACCGACGAGCAACGTGTTGTATCGCTCATCGTGCCAAAAACTGATGGCGCAATATTGACTGTAACTGAAAATGGTTATGGTAAACGAACTCAACTTGAAGATTACCCATCTAAGAGTCGTGCAACACAAGGTGTTGTATCAATTAAGGTGAGTGAGCGTAATGGTGCTGTAGTAGGTGCTGTTCAAGTTGATGACAACGACGAAATAATGCTTATTTCAAATCGCGGAACGTTAGTGCGTACTCGTGTGAACGAAGTTTCAACAGTTGGTCGTAACACACAAGGTGTTATTTTGATCAGAACTATTGACGAAGAGCAAGTAGTTGGTTTACAACGTATAGAAGAAATTGAAGTTACAGAAAGTGACTTAATCAATACTGAAGACGTTGAAACAGTTGATACAGTTATAGATGAAGTCGTGGATGATAATCCTCCTTCAGAATAATTGAGATTGAAAAAGCGGCCTTGGCCGCTTTTTTTAATGTTGTTGAAAAAAATTAATACAGCGTGGATTTAATATTTTCATGTTGAGTGTATAAATTACTGGAATGAGGCAAAGGTAATGAGTAAATATAATTTTTGTGCAGGGCCGGCTATGCTTCCGCAAGCGGTAATGCAAAAAGCACAAAAAGAATTCTTAGATTGGCAAGACATGGGCGTTTCTGTAATGGAAATTAGCCACCGTAGTAAAGAATTTTTGGCATTAACTGCAAAATGTGAAGCAAGCTTAAGACGCTTAATGAATATTAGTGATGAATTTGAAGTTTTATTTATGCATGGTGGTGGTCGCGGTCAGTTTAGTGCAGTGCCCCTCAATCTTCATCAAGCAGATAAAAAAGCTATCTACTGCGAAAATGGTGTGTGGTCTAAAAGCGCGACAGACGAAGCTAACAAGTTTACTTCAACAACCAGTGTTGATGTACGTAACGATGCAGGTGGAAAATTCTCAATTAAAAATGTAGCTGATTGGGTTTTACCTGCAGATGCCTCATATATTCATTATTGTCCGAACGAAACCGTAGATGGTTTAGAAATTTTTGAGGTACCAAGTCATCCAACGGCACCAATTGTTGCTGATATGTCGTCAACAATTTTATCGCGCGAAATTGATGTAGATAAATTTGATTTAATTTACGCTGGTGCGCAAAAAAATATCGGTCCATCAGGTATCGCTATCGTTATTGTGCGCAAAACATTACTTGATCGTGAAGGTTTAGCTAAGCCTGGTATTTTAGATTATGCACTCGAAGCGAAGCAGGGCAGTATGTTTAATACACCACCCACATTTGCATGGTACTTAGCTGCAGAAGTGTTTGAATGGTTAGAAGCCCAAGGTGGTGTAAAAGCGATGGAAGCCCAGAATATCGCTAAGGCTGAACTTCTTTATAATTTTATTGATGAGTCTCCTTTTTATTCAAATAAAGTAGCCAAGCATTGCCGCTCACGTATGAACGTCCCATTTTGGCTTAATGACGAAAGCTTAAATGAAAAGTTTGTATCACAATCTAAAGAAGCTGGTTTATTAGCGCTTGAAGGGCACAGAATAGTAGGCGGTATGCGCGCAAGTATTTATAACGCAATGCCACTTGAAGGCGTACAAGCGCTTGTTGATTTCATGGCAGCATTTGCGAAGGAGAATAGCTAATGGAGCAACTTCGTTTAGAACCAATATCGCGTGTTAACGGCTCTGTGACATTACCAGGGTCAAAAAGTTTATCTAATCGTATTTTACTGCTGGCTGCTCTGGCTAACGGAACAACAGTAGTAGAGAACTTACTCGATAGTGATGATATTCGTCACATGTTGGGAGCACTAGAGCTTTTAGGTGTAACAGTAACACTTAATGAAGACCGAACAGTTGCAACTGTTCATGGTGTTGGTGGTGAGTTCAAAAAACCTAATAAACCTTTATTTTTAGGTAATGCGGGTACAGCATATCGTCCGTTAACAGCTGTTTTAGCTGCTGTTAAAGGTGAATATGAGTTAGTCGGTGAGCCACGCATGGAAGAGCGCCCAATAGGGCACTTAGTTGATGCGCTTCAAGCCCTTGGTGGTGATATTACCTATACAAAGCACAAAGACTATCCACCGCTTAAAATTGTTGGTGGGCAAATTAATGGTGGCGAAGTTGAAATTGATGGCAGTATTTCAAGTCAATTTTTAACCGCTTTATTAATGGCAGCTCCATTATTCAGTGGTGATACGCAAATTACAATTAAAGGCACATTAGTGTCTAAGCCATATGTTGATATTACTTTAGGGGTTATGGCGCGTTTTGGTATTACCGTTGAACATTCAGACTATTCACTATTTAAAGTAAAAGGTGGCCAACAGTATAAATCACCTGAACGCATAATGGTTGAAGGTGACGCATCATCGGCTTCTTATTTTGTTGCAGCCGCAGCCATTGCTGGTGGCGAGATTGAAATTAAAGGTGTGGGTGCTAAATCGGTTCAGGGTGATATTGGCTTTGCGAAGGTGATGGAACAAGTCGGTGCACAAATCGATTGGTACGATGAACGTTTAGTTGTGAGGAAAGGCGAGTTAAAAGGGGTCGACATAGACGCCAATGCCATTCCAGATGCTGCAATGACGTTGGCTACCGTTGCTTTATTTGCTAAAGGTCCCACAGCTATTCGTAATATTTATAATTGGCGTGTAAAAGAAACAGACCGTCTTTACGCTATGAGTACAGAACTTCGTAAAGTAGGTGCAAAAGTTGTTGAGGGGGAGGATTTTATTGAAATAACTCCGCCATTAACATTTAACGATGTCGCTATTGATACTTACGATGATCACCGGATTGCTATGTGTTTTGCCATGGTTGCAGTGGGCGGAAAGCCTATAACAATCAATGACCCTAAGTGTACCTATAAAACATTTCCTACGTTTTTCAATGTATTAGCATCAGTGAGTGAATAGGCTTTTTATAACTATTTATAAAAAGTTACACACTAATAGCAGATATATTTTAATAACTGACGTATAATGTCGCGGTTTATTTAGGTGTGCATTGCAGGAGGTTTAAATGCAGGCGTTATTAATGCCCGTGATCACCGTTGATGGCCCAAGTGGTTCTGGTAAGGGAACTGTTTGTCGTTTGTTAGCCGATAAGTTGGGTTGGGATGTATTGGATAGTGGTGCAATTTACCGCGTTTTATCCCTTGCAGCACTTCATCACCAAATCGCATTAGATAACGAAGAGGCACTTGTACCACTGGCTGCAAATTTAGACGTGCAGTTTTTGGTAGATAGCCAAACTAATGCTGGAAAAGTTATTCTAGAGGGAGAGGATGTAACCACGACTATTCGTAATGAAGAAGTGGGTGCAGCTGCATCAAAAGTAGCAGCTCTTCCTCGTGTTCGTGAAGCGCTATTAAGGCGTCAACGCGCTTTTAGAACCGAAAATGGTTTAATAGCAGACGGCCGTGATATGGGTACTGTTGTATTCCCAGATGCGCCATTAAAAATCTATTTGACAGCGAGCGCACAAGAGCGTGCTCGTAGACGCTTTGTTGAGTTGAATGAGCGTGGGCTTGATGTTACACTAGGTGGTCTATTAGAAGACATTCAAGCTCGTGATGACCGTGATATGAATCGCGCCGTCGCACCGCTTGTGCCTGCAGAAGATGCAATTGAACTCGATACTAGCGAGCTAAATGCACAGCAAGTGTTTGATAAAGTTATTACTTTATTAGATGCAGCTATCTCTGAAGGTAAACTTCCTAAACGAAGTTAAACACATTTTATGCACCAGCAGGATGCCAGTGCTATTTTAACAACCCCATGCAGCATGGTTGCTTATTGGTATTAATATATGAGACGTATATTCGTATGTCAGAAAATTTTGCGCAGTTATTTGAAGAAAGCTTAAAGGGTTTTGAAGCAGAGCAAGGCTCTATTGTTAAAGGTACAGTAATCTCAATCGAGAACAACATTGTACTTGTAGATGCTGGTCTTAAATCAGAAAGTGCTATCCCTGCAGAGCAGTTCAAAAATGCTGCTGGTGAACTAGAAGTTGCTGTTGGCGACGAAGTAGATGTTGCACTAGATGCAATCGAAGACGGTTTCGGTGAAACTATCCTTTCTCGTGAGAAAGCGAAGCGTCACGAAGCGTGGATCCGTCTTGAGAAAGCTTGTGAAGAGCAAGAGACTGTTACTGGTGTTATCAACGGTAAAGTTAAAGGCGGTTTCACTGTTGAAGTTGATTCAATCCGTGCTTTCCTACCTGGTTCACTTGTTGATGTTCGTCCAGTACGTGACACAACTCACCTTGAAGGCAAAGAGCTTGAATTTAAAGTAATCAAGCTTGATCAAAAACGTAACAACGTTGTTGTTTCACGTCGTGCAGTTATCGAATCAGAAAACTCACAAGAACGTGAAGAGCTTCTTGCTAACCTTGTTGAAGGTCAAGAAGTTAAAGGTATCGTTAAGAACCTTACTGACTACGGTGCGTTCGTTGACCTTGGTGGTGTTGATGGTCTACTACACATTACTGATATGGCGTGGAAGCGTGTTAAGCACCCTTCAGAAATCGTTAATGTTGGTGACGAAATCGCAGTTAAAGTTCTTAAATTCGACAAAGATAAAACTCGTGTATCTCTAGGCCTTAAACAGCTTGGTGAAGATCCATGGGCAGCTATCGCTGGTCGTTACCCAGAAGGTTCTAAACTTTCTGGTCGTGTAACTAACCTTACTGATTACGGTTGCTTCGTAGAAATTGAAGAAGGCGTTGAAGGTCTAGTACACGTTTCTGAAATGGATTGGACTAACAAGAACATCCACCCTTCAAAAGTTGTTTCACTAGGTGACACAGTTGAAGTTATGGTTCTTGAAATCGACGAAGAACGTCGTCGTATTTCTCTAGGTCTTAAGCAATGTATTGCTAATCCTTGGCAGGAATTTGCTCGTCTACAAAACAAAGGCGACCAAGTTACTGGTAAGATCAAATCAATCACTGACTTCGGTATCTTTATCGGTCTTGACGGTGGTATTGACGGTCTTGTACACCTTTCAGATATTTCTTGGAATACACCTGGCGAAGAAGCTGTACGTGAATTCAAGAAAGGCGACGAAATCACTGCTATCGTATTGCAAGTTGACCCAGAGCGTGAACGTATCTCTCTAGGTGTTAAGCAAATCGAAGCTGACCCGTTCAATAACTACCTTGATGCAAACAAAAAAGGTGCTATTGTTAAAGGTAAAGTGACTGAAGTTGATGCGAAAGGCGCAACTGTTGAACTTATCGAAGGCGTTGAAGGTTACATCCGTGTAGCTGATATCGCTCAAGAGCGCGTTGAAGATGCAACTACTGTTGTTTCTGTAGGCGACGAAGTTGAAGTTAAATACGTTGGTGTTGATCGTAAGAACCGCACTTTAAGCTTATCTGTTAAAGCTCTTTTCGAAGCAGAAGAGAAAGAAGTATTAGAGAAGCTTAAGAAAGAAGAGCCAGTGTTTGAAAATGCAATGGCAGCTGCTTTCGCAAATGCACAAAAAGACTAATAAATAATTAGTTTTTAGTTGGGAGGGCACTTTTGCCCTTCCTATATCTTTTTATTAAGGAAACGCTATGACTAAGTCAGAATTGATAGAAACACTTGCGGAACAACACGCACACGTTCCAGTGAAAGATGTTGAAAATGCTGTAAAAGAAATTCTAGAACAAATGGCCGGTTCATTATCTTCTTCAGATCGAATAGAGATCAGAGGATTTGGTAGTTTCTCTTTGCATTTCCGCGCTCCTCGCACAGGTCGTAATCCTAAAACTGGCGATACAGTAGAGTTAGATGGAAAGCACGTACCTCATTTTAAACCAGGTAAAGAATTACGCGACCGCGTCAATGCGAGCATTGCCTAGTTAATATAACGGAGTAGTTACTTGTTCAAGGTATTGAAATTTATTCTGGTAGCGCTGTGCCTAATTAGCGCATTTGTATTAGGGTCACAAAACCCGCAGTTAGTACAAGTAAATTATATTATAGCCAGTAATACTCTGCCTTTAGCTGTAATAATAAGTATCTGCTTTTTGTTAGGTGTTCTAATAGGTTGTTTTATAAGCTTTAAGCTATTCTCTCAATTAAAGTGGCAAAATTACCGTTTGAAAAAACAGTTAGCGCCTGAGAAAAATAAAAACAAGCTTGACGTTAATAAAGACACCTAATTATGATTGAGCTTTTGTTTTTACTACTACCTGTTGCAGCCGGTTATGGCTGGATTATGGGTAAAAACAGTGCTAAAAATCATGCTCACCAACTTAATCGTCAAATAACTTCTGAATACAGTAAAGGGCTTAAGTTTCTATTAGACCGTGAAGAAGATCAAGGTTTAGAACACTTAATAAATTTACTAGAAGTTGCAGCCGATTCAGTCGAACATTACTCTACACTTGCCACTATGTTTCGTCGCCGAGGCGAATTAGACCGTGCAATCAAAATTCATGAACTTCTTTTAAAACACCCAAGTTTGAGTGAGCAGCAGGCCGCTACTAGTCGCTTAGAATTAGCCGAAGATTATATAATGGCTGGATTGCTAGATGGTGCAGAAGAGCATTTGGTTTGGTTGGTCAAGGCCGGCCATGTAGAAGCTCTCGATCCTATTATTACCTTATATTCGCAAACTCGTGAGTGGGATAAAGGCATTAATATGTTTGAATCTCACAGCGAATTATTCTCTAAAGAGCAACAATTTAAGGCTATCGCGAATTTTTATTGTGAGTCTGCCCTTAGTGACAATACTCCTCAAATTATGCGAAAAGCAATTAGTCTAAACTACAAAGCCGTTAGGCCTTTGTACGAGCTAGGTGTTATCGCTTTTTCTAAAGAAGATTATGTTAAAGCGATCTACTATTGGCGTGAACTTATTTGCCAGTTTACTTTGTTTGCCCCCTTATTCATTGATGATCTGGCGCATAGCTATAAGCAACTAAATTTAACGCATCAATTTCATGAGTTAGTAAACGATTTACTAGATAAGGGTGGTGTTCTTATAAAAATAAAACATTGCCAAGCTCTTTTAGAGCAAGGTCATACAAAACAAGCTTTCGATTTTTTAACTGACAGTTTAAAAAGACAACCAACGATCAGGGGGTTTAGTTTTTTACTGCAGCTAATGGGTGACCAAAATAAAAATACAAAAGAAGTACTTAATGAAATTGATAGCCTTGTAACGTCATATATTGCTACTAAGCCAGATTTTCAATGCCAGCATTGTGGCTTCACAAGTTATACAATTTATTGGAATTGCCCTTCTTGTAAACATTGGGAAACCATTGTCCCAAGTAGAGGTTTAGACGGATTTTAATAACCCCTAAATACTTAATTATTGTAATGCCCTTACAAATTCGACTAGAAGTTTAACTAGCATCTATATACTAATTAAACCTCCTTACTCACTTTGTGTAAGTTCGCCTTGATAACTAAGTTGAATATATAAAAACTCTTTACTGCTATAGATTAGGATAACTATGTCTTTCGAAAATTCAAAAAAAGTGCTTATCGCTTTAGACTACGACGATCAAGAAACAGCATTAGCATTTGTAAAACAGCTTTCGCCCGATACTTGTCGATTAAAAGTAGGCAAAGAAATGTTTACTTACTTTGGCCCTGAATTTGTAAAAGAGTTAATTGAACTTGGTTTTGATGTATTTTTAGATTTAAAGTTTCATGATATTCCTAATACAGTTGCAAAGGCAGTTACAGCTGCTGCAAAAATGGGCGTTTGGATGGTAAATGTTCATGCGTCAGGCGGTTATGAAATGATGCACAAAGCAAAACTTGCTTTAGAAGAATTTGGAGATAGAGCACCAATTCTTATTGCTGTAACTGTGTTAACAAGTATGGATGAACCAGAATTAAAACGCTTAGGTATAAACAAATCACCACAGGAGCAGGTAATATACCTTGCAAAACTAGCTAAGGAAGCAGGCCTTGATGGTGTTGTTTGTTCTGCTCAAGAAGCGAATGTTTTAAAGGCTGAACTTGGTGAGCATTTTAAATTAGTTACCCCAGGTATTCGCCCTGAAGGCAGTGAAGCAGGCGATCAAAAAAGAATAATGACTCCAAAACAAGCAATTGAAGCTGGCAGTGATTATCTAGTTGTAGGCAGACCGATTACTAAAGCAGCAAATCCAGTAAAAGTACTGCAAGATGTTAATGAATCTATAAAATAATTTACAAAAAACAGCAAATAAGTACTAAACCCCTTACGTTATGTGTAATTTGTGTTACATTTATAATATCAAAATGATGTAAGGGGTTTATTTTGAAGCTATTATTTGGTTCAGTGTTGATTATCATTGCAGGCTTTTCAGTTAACAAACATGTATTTTCTAGTAAGGCTTATGATGGCGTTACAACAGTAACAGACGTTATATCAGCTTATCCTGTAGACATGTTTGATTTTAAAAAAACAATGAAGGATTATGCTCACCATCTTTGCTACAGAAATTCTGACGCATTAAATGCTCAAGATATCACTGTCAGTGATTGTTTAACTCATCATGATGAAAAGAAATTGGAGTGTGAAATAAAGGTTTTTAGATTAGCGCCGCAAAACTTAGAATCAGAAAGGGAAGTACTTAATTACTCAAGAGAGTATACACAGTGTACATTGCCTTATAAGTATATTTTAGGGTAAGCACTCACAATATAAAGGTATCATGAGCGCTATAAAATTATTTAGATTTTAAGCGGATAGATTTCGCTTCTATCTCAATCAGCTCTTGTTTAAATAATCCACCAATTGCTTTTTTATAGTTAGCTTTACTTGTTGAAAATACTTTTTTAATAAGTTCAGGATCAGATTTATCGCCAATGGCGAGTATGCCGCCTTCGTTTTTAAGCTTTTCCATTATTTTATCGCCAAGCTCGCTTACTTTACCCATGCCTGGTTTTTCGAGTACAACATCAATTTTTCCGTCTTCTCGTACTTTTTGAACAAAGCCTTTAAGCTTTTGCCCTACAAATAAGTTTTTGAATACCATATTGTAAAATACAACACCAAAGTGAGACTCTTCTATAAGCACCTTGTAGCCAATATCTGTTTTACCAGCAACAATCAAATCAACCTCTTGTAGGCGTGTGTATTCAGGCTCATCCTTTGATAAAAAGCGATTAAAGTTAGTTGAAGCACAAATGCGTTGACTCGCATTATCAAGATACAAACGAACAAGATAAGAATGCCCCTCTTGCATACGTGGCTTTTGTTCATTAAATGGGGCTAATACATCTTTTTCTAATCCCCAGTCTAAAAATGCACCAATACTATTTATTTCCTTAACACGTAAAAGGGCGTATTCACCTACCTGAGCATGTGGCTTTTTAACAGTCGCCGTTGGTAAATTAGCATTATCTAAATATATAAATACGCTAATGCTGTCACCAGCTTCAAGCTCATCTTTAATTTCGTTTTTTGGTAAAAAAACTTCACCTAAATCATGACCGTCCAAGTAAGCGCCTTCATTACTCACTTCTTTTACAAATAGGGTTTGTGTTGTTCCAAGGTAACTCATAATTATTCCTGCTCAGGCTTTTTTTTACGGCGCATTGGTGAATCGCCATCGATATTCATAGGGGCTTTAATGGGTGCCGCTGGTTTTTTAGGTTTTGCTTTACGTTTAATTTGTGGCTTTTTAACCTGCGTTACTTTTTTAGCTTTAACAGTTGCAGCAGGTTTTTTCTCTTTGATCCCTTTAAATTTAGCTTTAAGCCCGTCAATAGTTGCAAATTTAAGCTCATTGTTTAAAAAAGATTTAATTGCTAAATAACTAGCCCAATCTTTAGGGCCTACTAACGAAATAGCGGTACCTTTAAAACCAGCACGTCCAGTTCTACCTATTCTGTGAACATATTCTTCAGCATGTTTTGGCAAATCAAAGTTAATTACATGCGTTACGCTTAACAAATCTAAACCACGGGATGCGACATCAGTGGTAATTAATATCTTGAAGTTTCCTCTGCTAAACGAGTCCATAATGTCTAAGCGTTTGCTTTGTGTTAAATCACCCGCTAGTGCGACTGATTTAAATCCTTTGTTGTTTAGTTCTTCGCTCAAACGACTTGTATCTGCCCGGGTGGCAGTAAATATTATGCATTGGCCAACTTCGTCTTGCTTTAAAAAGTGTGCTAATAACGCTTCTTTGTGATCTAGGTGGTCGGCTAAGTAGAGTGTTTGTGTTATATCGCTGTGCTGTTCATTTGCAGCACTAAGCGTGATCTGTTTTGGTTTTTTTAATAAATTACGCGAAAGAGCATCTACTTGAGCGTGGTCTAGGGTTGCTGAAAACAATAATGTTTGGCGAAGACGGTGATTGGCTTCGTCGTTAATTAACTTTAGTTGCTCAGTAAAGCCCAGATCTAAAATACGGTCTGCTTCATCAAAAATTAGTAGTTCTAAACCACTTAATTGTAACGAGCGTTTTGTAACATGATCGGCCAAACGACCGGGTGTAGCCACTACAAACTGTGGGTCGTTCCTTAATGCTTTAATTTGGTCATTAAAGTTTTCACCACCTAATACTTTTACAGCTTTAATCGCCGTGCCCGCTATTAACAAACGCAACTGTGTAAATACTTGCGTAGCTAATTCGCGTGTAGGGGCAACAATAAGTACACGTGGATCGCGTTTACTGAGTGCTTTTTGTTTCATAACCCGTTGTACTGCGGGTAATAAAAACGCCAAGGTTTTGCCCGACCCAGTCTTTGACTGAGCAAAAATGTCATGCCCTGCAAGTGCGGTAGGCACTGCATGTGCTTGAATGTCTGTGGGCTGGGTGATCCCTTGATGTGCTAATTGTGTTTCAAGGCGAGTATCAATCCCAAGATCAGTAAAGTGCAATGTAATGTTCTCCAATGTGCAACTTAAATTAATTGCTGCATTATAGCGTACACATGGCTTATCCCGACAGCAAAAAGCAAAGTATGGTGCTATTTTTTGCAATTAATCTAAAAAAGCGTAAAATACGCGCCCCATATGCGCCGGATTTACGATTCGGTAAACGCCAATATTGGCTAATAAGGCAAAATAGGAAATAAAATGACAGCTGTTCATAAAGATGATCTTACCAGCGAACACTTTGTAGTGTGCGCTTTATACAAATTTGTAGGCCTACCTGAATTTGAAGCATTACGTAAACCTCTACTGGAGGTTATGGAAAAAAACGAAGTGCGAGGCACATTACTTCTAGCTGCAGAAGGAATTAATGGTACTGTTTCTTCAAAACGAGCGGGCATTGATAACCTCCTTGCATGGTTAGATGAACAGCCAAATTTAAAAAACATTGTTACTAAAGAATCCTATGATGACGAATGTCCGTTTTACCGCACAAAAGTAAAACTAAAAAAAGAAATCGTAACAATGGGCGTAGAGGGAATTGATCCTCTTAAAGTAGTGGGAAGCTATGTTAAACCTCAAGACTGGAATGCATTAATTTCTGACCCCGAGGTTGTACTTATTGATACGCGTAACGATTACGAAATTGAAATTGGCACATTTCAAAATGCCGTTGATCCAAATACAACAACGTTTCGTGAGTTCCCTCAATGGGCAAAAGAAAATCTTGATCCTGAAAAACATAAAAAAGTTGCTATGTTTTGTACAGGTGGTATTCGATGTGAAAAATCAACAGCTTACATGAAAGAGCAGGGCTTTGATGAAGTTTATCACTTAGAAGGTGGTATTCTTAAATACTTAGAAGAAGTGCCAAAAGAAGAAACCATGTGGGAAGGCGAGTGTTTTGTATTTGATAATCGCGTTGCTGTTGATCATGACCTACAGAAAGGTTCTTACGATCAATGTCATGCGTGTCGTATGCCTATAACTGAACAAGAAAAACAAAAGCCTGAATATTTAGAGGGTGTTTCATGTCATCATTGTATTGATAAGGTAACTGATGAGCAGCGAGCCCGTTTTGCAGAGCGCCAAAAACAAATTGAGCTCGCACAGGCTCGTGGTGAAGGGCATATAGGTAACGAAGCACAGACCGTTCTTCAACAACGCAAAGAGGCTAAAAAAGCACAAAAAGATGCTCAACGTGGTAAGTAAGTCATCTTTAAAATGTACTTAATAAAAAAGAGCTTTACGGCTCTTTTTTTTGGCTAAAATTTGTTATTCATCTTACATAGTTGAGTGTTCAGCGTTAACACAGGCTAATTTTGATCACACTTTTGCTACACTGCGTATAGTGGTCAACAAAATGGTTTATAAGGTGGTTCTTTGAAATTGCGCATACTTCTATTAAATATCTATTTGTTATTATTCATTTTTAGCACAGCAGCATCTAGTGCAAATGTAATGGTACAAAAAGTTACAACGGAACGTACAAAAGAAGAGGTTAAAGCTGTAGGTAATGCAGAAGCAATCCACTCCGTTATATTATTTCCTGCAGTGGGTGATAGAGTAACAGCCGTTCACTTTAAACCGGGTAACTTCGTAAAGGAAGGAGATGTTTTAGTCGAGCTTGACTCTCGCAGACAAAAAGCAGCTCTTAAACAAGCAGAAATAACCTTAGCAGATACCCAACGAACACTTAACAGACTCAGCGAAAGTCACAAAAAGGGAGCAATTCCTAAAAGTGACTTAGATGATGCTAAAACTTTGCATGCACTCGCCGAGGTTGCTCTTATTAATGCTAAAACAGATCTGGAAGACAGAACTGTGCTTGCGCCATTTGATGGTGTGATGGGACTTACTGATGTAGAAAAAGGGGATCGCATTACAGAGCAAACTGCCATTGCAACAATTGATGATACTCGCAGTTTGTACATTAATTTTAACGCCCCCGAGTCAGCTGTCTCAATACTAAAAAATAAAGGTATTGTGGAAGTAACACCATGGCAAAGCGCAAAAGCTATTAATGCTCACGTTTCATATCTTGATTCTCGAATAAATCCACAAACCCGTACCTTACGTGTCAAAGCCAAACTGGAAAATGAAAATGATCAGTTTATGCCTGGTATGAGTTTTCGAATTAATATTACCATGCAAGGGGAATCATATGCTGTTGTGCCTGAGGCTGCACTTATGTGGGGAGCAACAGGGCCTTATGTTTGGAAAAGTATAGATAAAAAAGCAAAGCGCATAGATGTAAAAATAGAGCAACGCTTAGCTGGGCGATTGTTAGTTTCAGGCAATTTAAATGAAAACGATATATTGGTTGTTGAAGGCGTCCAACGCTTGCGCGAAAACCAAACATTAACGTTTGCTAATCCCAGTAATTTAGAGGAATAACAATGAAAAATTCCCCTATGATGCAAGACCTACCCTCAATGGCAATTCGCCGCCCAGTGCTCATTGTTGTTTTGAATCTACTAATAATAATTGCTGGTTTAGCTGCAATTGCAGGAATTGAAGTCAGAGAATTACCAGATGTTGATAGGCCACGTATAACTGTTTCGGCTTCATTTCCTGGTGGGTCTCCAGAAACGGTCGACACAGAAGTAACCAGTAAACTAGAAGGGGCAATAGCCCGTGTAAGTGGTGTTAAATCAATTCGCGCACAAAGTGAAGAAGGCAATGCGCGTATTGTTGTTGAGTTTCGCCCTGGCGTAGATTTAGACAATGCAGCTAACGAAACCCGTGAGTCTGTTGCTCGTGTACAACGAGAATTACCAGAGGAAGTTGAACGTGTTGCAATTATCAAGGCCGATAATGATGCAGAAGCTGTTGTTTCGCTCACTGTATCAAGTAATATTCTAGCACTTGAAGCCCTTACTGAACGCGTTGAAACAGATTTAGCTCCCCAGTTTTTAACCATACCGGGTGTTGCCGATGTCAGGTTAAACGGGGACCGAAAACGTGTTTTGCGAGTTCGCTTAGATCCATTAAAGTTAAGTAGTTTTAATCTTACTATTCCTGATGTGGCAGATGTTTTACGAGAAGCGCCATTTGATGTACCAGCAGGAAGCCTTAAATCAAGTGACCAACAAGTCATAGTTAGAGCCGATGCGACTTCTATTACCCCCAATGAAGTAGCTGATATTATTGTTAGCGGTGATACGCGAGTAGGTGATATTGCATCAGTCTATTTTGGCCCTGCAGATCCTCGCTCTATGGTTCGTTTAGATGGCAAACCCGTTATTGGTATGGAGGTTATTCGTCAAGCGCAATCTAATACAATTGAAATATCGGATGAAGTTTTACAGTTACTTGAAAACATGCGCGAACGATTCCCTGAACTCGAATTTACGCTGACATCAGACGATGCACAATTTATAAGAAGCTCTGTTGACGAAGTAATAAACTCCTTAGTGCTTACAGTTTTGTTAGTGGTAATAACGTTATGGGTGTTTATAGGTTCGTGGCGCGCAACACTTGTGCCTGCGTTTGCCATACCTGTTGCGCTTATAGGGTCTCTTGCACTTATTTGGGCCCTTGGTTTTTCTATTAATATACTCACTTTATTAGCACTCGTGTTAGCCACAGGTTTAATAGTTGATGACGCAATTGTTGTAAGTGAAAACATACAACGTCAAAGAGGGCTCGGGCTTGGTCGGCGAGCATCAGCAGTAATAGGAACTCGAGAAGTATTTTTTGCGGTAGTTGCAACGACTGCTGTATTGGCTGCGGTTTTTATCCCTATTGCATTTTTACCTTCTACGGCAGGACGATTATTTAGAGAGTTTGGCGGGGTGCTTGCAGGTGCAGTCATTATTTCAAGTTTTGTTGCATTATCACTTGTCCCTGCATTGACTTCAAAATTAAAACTTAAAAAACAAAGCAACCATCCATTTGCCAAAGTAGGTAATAAGTTAGTAAGTCTTTATAGCATAACGATTAAAAGCGTTCTAAACCGCGCTTGGCTTGTGCTCATAGCTTGTATATTAATAGCCTTTGGTTCTGGCGCATTGTATTTAAACCTCGATAACGAACTATTACCCACAGAGGACAGGGGGAAAATTCGTATATTTGCCAGAGGCCCAGACGGTGTTGGGTTGAACTTTATGGACAGGCAAGCAATGCAAATGGAAGATATTTTATTACCTTTTGTAGAAAGTGGCGAAATAGAATCTATATACACAGTTGTTGGGCAATGGGATCCTAATATTGTTTTTATTACCGTACCGCTAAAGCATTGGGACGACCGTCAATTTAGCCAGCAAGAAATCATTAATAAAATTCGCGGACCATTAGGTGAAATCCCAGGCGCAGCTGGTCGTGCATCCGGTTCTAATAGTTTAAATCTTAGAGGTCAAGGTGGCGGTATAGAAATCGCTTTATTAGGCCAAGATTACCAACAAATTTTTGTTGCTGCACAAGATTTTGCAAAGCAAATTGAAAACGCAATCCCGGGTACTGCGCCAGTAAGAGTCTCTTATCAGCCATCACAGCCACAATTACGTGTAAATATTGATAGACGAAGAGCCGAAGAGTTGGGTGTATCGCTCAGTGATATCTCTATTACACTACGCGCAGCCATCAATGGGGATGATGTTGCTGATCTCAATATTGGCGACCAATCAATACCCATCATGTTGCAAGTACAAAACCAAGTTATTCAAGATCCAAGTGATTTAGCTAACCTCTATGTGGCAAGTTCGCAAGGGAGGTTAGTGCCTATTAGTAGCTTAGCTAATATTAGTGAAGAAGGAGTAGCCGCTGAGCTTGAGCGTCATGCACAGCGTCGTGCTATTGAATTAGATATGGAACTACCGGATGGTATGACGATTGCCGATATAGTCGATCAAATTCGCAATTTGTCTCAGCAATCGTTGCCTCAAGGTATTACCCTTGCGTTTAAAGGTGAAGCGCTGACCTTTGAAGAAACAGCAAACGAAGTACTTTTAACTTACGTGTTGGCTTTTCTAATTGTATTGCTGGTATTAGCAGCTCAATTTGAAAGTGTAAACAGTGCAATAGTGGTAATGCTAACAGTTCCGTTTGGTATTACCTCTGCTATTTTAGCGCTTTATTTAACAAATACGTCTCTTAATATTTATTCGCAAATTGGTCTAGTGATGCTCATTGGTCTAATTGCGAAAAATGCCATTTTATTAGTCGAATTTGCAGATCAACTTCGAGACCAAGGCTTATCAGTTCGTGAGGCGGTTGAAGAGGCTGCACTGGTTAGATTACGTCCAATCACCATGACACTCGTTTCTACGTTACTTGGTGCACTGCCATTAATTTTATCAAGCGGGGCGGGTGCTGAAGCACGTAATGCAATAGGTTGGGTTGTATTTGGTGGTCTTTCACTTGCTGTTTTATTTACTTTATACTTAACCCCAGTCATCTATTTAGGGCTTGCACGTTTCACTAAGCCAAGAGGGGATGAAACTAAACAGCTGGCCCAAGAGCTTGAACAAACAGAATAAACCTTTAGTGGCCTAATTAATCTTTTTTCTTTAAAAAACGGTTAATTAGGCCCACAATTGCATTATTGGAAATCAGTAGGGATCTATAATGCAAAGCGAACAAATTGAAATAGCGCAATTTTTATCACAACACCCTCCTTTTGATGATCTTCCTCAAAAAGCATTAGATGAACTTGCTAAACAAGTCGAAGTCAGTTACTTCAGGGCTAATACCGATATTTTACAATACGGCCAAGACATAGCCGATTTGTACATCATAAGAAGTGGCGCTGTTGAAATGTATCGCCGTGATGGCGAGCTCTATAACCGTTTGGCCACTGCGGGAATATTTGGGCAAATGGGCTTGTTGATGAATCGCAAAGTACGTTTTCCGGCTACAGCGCTTGAAGACACGTTAGTGTATTGTATAAACGTTGACATATTTTTGCAGTATTGTGATGAATTTGAAGTCTTTGCAGATTATTTTGAAACCGATGGTAATGTGCGTTTGCATCAAGCAATTGTTGAGCAAGCCGATGGCAACGATTTAACCACTGCCAAGGTGAAATCGTTACTTCACCGAGACGTTGTTACAGTCGATGCAACTGAAACAGTAAAAAATATTGCACAGCTCATGACCGATGAGTCGGTTTCGTCAGTACTAGTGACCGACGTTAATAAGCCTATTAATAACGACCCTCAAGAAGATGACGGGCAAGTCGTTGGTATAATAACAGATAAAGATTTACGTACTAAAGTTGTTGCGCAGGGGCTTGAGTACAACACGCCCGCACACGTTATTATGTCAACTAACCTAGTGCTACTTGATCAAAATGACTATATTTTTGAAGCCGTTTTAGCCATGCTCAGAGATAATTTACATCATCTTCCTGTGGTACAAAAAAAACGGCCAATTGGTGTTATATCACTGTCAGATATTCTACGTTATGAATCGCAAAGTAGCTTATTGTTGGTGCGTGGTATATTGGCTCAGCAGTCTGTTGAAGACTTAGCTCACTACGCAAATCAGCTTCCCCGTGTATTTGTACGCATGGTAAATGAAGATGCAAACTCTCATATGGTTGGTACTGCAATGGCTGTCATTGGTCGTACATTTAAACAACGGTTGCTAATACTCGCAGAAGAAAAATTTGGCCCGCCGCCAGTACCCTACTGCTTTATTGCATTAGGCTCTATGGCTAGAGATGAGCAGCTTATTGTTACCGATCAAGACAACGCACTTATACTAGATAATAGCTATGACGACGAAAAACATAATGGTTATTTTCAAAATTTGAGTGACTTTGTTTGTGATGGATTAGCTCAATGTGGCTATAGCTATTGCGACGGTGAAATTATGGCGTCATTCAAGAAGTGGCGAAAAACACAGGACCAATGGTTTGAGCAATTTGCCCAATGGATTGCTGAACCCAAACCACAGGCTTTACTTAACAGTTCTATATTTTTTGATTTAGACGGTGTGTGGGGTAAAACAAAATGGGCTAATGAGTTAAAAACATATATTGCTAAACACTGTGCAAATAACAGACTGTTTCTAGCAAATATGGCAGCAAATGCTCGTAATAGAACACCTCCACTTGGTTTTTTTAAAGGGTTTGTTCTTGAACACAATGGTCAGCATCAAAAATCTATGAATTTAAAACGACGTGGCACAGCGCCATTAAGTGATGTTGTTCGCGTCCATGCACTTGCCATTGGATCTCGTAAGCAAAATTCATTTGATCGCCTAGAAGATATTATAGAAGCCAATGTTTTGCCTGCAGGCAAAGCGCAAGACTTACGTGATGCGTTAGAGTACATTTCGATGACCCGAATACGTCATCAGGCATGGCAAATTGAGCAGGGTGAAGTACCCGACAATAATCTTGACCCGCATCTGCTTTCTCCATTTGAACAGCGTCATTTAAAAGATGCTTTTGCTATTCTAGATAAGGCGCAAAATTACCTTAAATTTTGTTATACCGCACACTCGGGTGTGAAATAATCTATGTTTTTCAAAGAAGTTAAAAACTGGAATACACGTTATGCTCAGCTTGCCGATGATACGCAAAACAACTTACTAAAAGAGTTTTATTTATCTACATTTAGTGATGCTAGCGCTTCTGTAAAAGACATTCCTTTTGTTGCATTAGATTTTGAAACAACAGGGCTTAATAGTAAAACAGATGATATTGTGAGTGTGGGGTTAGTGCCATTCACATTGGCGCGAATATACTGTAAACAGAGTAAACATTGGGTGGTTCAGCCAAGACGAAACCTAAGTGAATCATCTATTGTGATCCACGGTATTACTCATAACGATGTTGATAACGCGCCTGACTTTGACAACATTATAGCCCCTTTACTTGATGCTTTGCGTTCTAAGGTGATTGTTGTTCACTATGCGGCAATCGAACGTGGCTTTTTTAATAGTGCCTTATTATTGCGATTAAAAGAGCATATTGAGTTTATGGTTGTAGATACCATGGAACTTGAGCGAAGAGCGCTCAAAGCAAAACAAGGCTTAATAGGGCAGCTATTTAACACTAAACTGGGATCGCTAAGGCTAAATGACTGTCGTAAACGTTATTCTCTACCTGTTTATGAGGGACATAATGCGTTAACCGATGCGCTTGCAACCGCTGAGCTTTTACAAGCTCAATTGCGTCATCATTACACAGAAGAAACACCGTTGTGCACTATATGGAGCTGAACACATATAAATAAAAAACGCCGCAAAAATGCGGCGTTTTTTATTGTTGTTAATTTATTACTTAACTGGGCGAGGCTCAGTTCTTAAACCTAATAATAAGCTTACACACATAAGTAAAAGCACAAACGTAAATGGTAAACCTGTTGACACAGCACCCGCTTGTAAAGCTTCAATGGCTTGTGTTCCGCCAATCCAAAGTAGCGCAGCAGCAATAGCGCCCTCAACTGTAGCCCAAAATATACGCTGGGGAACGGGAGCGTCAATCTTACCACCGGCTGTAATAGAATCGATTACTAACGACCCAGAGTCTGACGAGGTAATAAAAAACACAAGTACAAGAACAATCGCAATAAACGATAATATATTTGAAAGCGGCAGTTCATCCAGCATATGAAACATTGCTAAAGGGACTTCAGTTAAGCCATTAAGCCCAAGTGCGCCAACACCATTGATAATTTGATCAATTGCAATACCACCGTAGATAGACATCCACAATACCGTTACTAAAGTTGGAATAAGTAATACAGCGATTAAGAATTCACGAATAGTGCGTCCGCGTGAAACACGAGCTATAAACATACCAACAAACGGTGACCACGAAATCCACCATGCCCAGTAAAATACAGTCCAACCGTGCATCCATGTTTCGTCTTCACGGCCGTGTGGGTTACTCAAAGGAATAATGTTTTCTACATACCCCATTACTGTATTTGGAACATTCCCCATAGCTACAGCAAAACCAACTAGGCAAACAAACAACAGTAATACAAACGCTATCAGCATGTTTATATTACTTAATAGCTTTACACCGCCATCAATACCGCGAACAACGGATATAACGGCTAATAAAGTAACCCCTACAATAACTAAAATTTGCGAGCCAATACCGCCTTCTAAACCAAATACATGGTTAATCCCCGCTGAGGCTTGCTGCGCACCTAAACCTAATGAAGTTGCTAACCCAAATAAAGTAGCCAAAACAGCCAAAATATCAATAATATGCCCCGGCCATCCCCACGCTTTATCACCTAAAATCGGATAAAAAATCGAACGGATTGAAAGCGGGAGCCCCTTATTGTAAGCAAAAAAAGCCAGAGATAAACTAACCACTGCATAAATTGCCCATGGATGAAGACCCCAGTGGAACATGGTTGCGCCCATGGCTAATTTTGCAGCTTCTGGTGTGTTTGCTGCAACGTTTAATGGTGTTTCGTACCAGCCAGTATAATAAGCAACAGGTTCTGCTACACCCCAAAACATAAGGCCGATACCCATACCAGCGGCAAATAACATTGCAAGCCATGAAAGGCGAGTATGAGAGGGTTTAGCTTCACTTCCTCCCAAGCGTATATTTCCGTATGGAGATACAATAAGCGCTAAACAGAAAACGACGAAAAAGTTAGCAGCCCACATAAATAGCGCATCAAAGTTATTAATAATATCGAATTTAATAGTATCGAGCGCAGTTTTAGCTGTTTGTGGCTCGGTGACAAGCAAGGCAACTAAAAATAAAATAATAAGACCCGCACTAATCCCAAAAACAGGGTTATGAATATCAAACCCCCACTTTTGGACGTTATCCTGTCCTACGGTGTAATCTGTATTATCAATACTATATTTGTCATGATTTTCCTTCATGCAATACCTCTTTTGTAATTATAAATAACTGGTTATCCAGCCGCCCATTAAATACATTAGTCTATATACTGAGAATAAAAAATAATTTGAAGACTAACTATTTATTTTTCTATCTTACAGATGATACGCAGCTACATAAACGATAAAAGTAACAAATAGTTAAAATAGCGTGTTTTAAGGGTAATGTTAGCCATAAAAATAGCTATTTAAAAAAATAATAGTAGGTAGATAAAAACTATAAGCTTAGAACTTAAACTATAATTAAAGTAATTATTTATAGACCAAGCAGTCTAGTAAGTTGAAGAAGAAAATGAACCTAACTGGGTGGTGGAAGTTTATACACTGCATAAAACTTATGCAGTGTATACGTTAGTGCTTATTTTTTACCTGTGTAAGCGTCGTTGTGTACGCCCGCTGCACGACCAGAAGGGTCCGCATTATTTTGGAATGATTCATCCCAAGCTAGTGCTTCTGGTGTCGAGCAAGCGACTGACTTACCGTGTGGTACACACTTAGCCGAGGCGTCACCTGGGAAGTGCGACTCAAAAATAGCACGGTAGTAATAAGCTTCTTTTGAATCAGGGGTATTAATAGGGTATTTAAACTTAGCGTTAGCGAGGTCTTGATCGCTTACTTGCTCTTCAACATACTCTTTTAATGTATCTATCCAGCTGTAGCCAACACCATCAGAAAACTGTTCTTTTTGGCGCCATAAAACTTCATCAGGTAGGTAACCACCAAAGCCTTCACGTAAAATATGCTTTTCAATTTTGCCATCTTTACACATTTTAGCTTCAGGATTGATGCGCATAGCAACATCAACAAATTCTTTGTCTAAGAATGGTACGCGAGCTTCAACACCCCATGCGGCCATTGATTTATTAGCACGCAGACAGTCAAACATATGAAGTTTAGATACTTTACGGTTTAGTTCTTCATGAAACTCTTGTGCATTTGGCGCTTTATGGAAGTATAAGTAACCACCAAATAATTCATCTGCACCCTCACCAGAAAGAACCATCTTAATACCCATGGCTTTAATTTGACGAGCCATCAAATACATAGGGGTTGATGCACGAATAGTGGTTACATCATAAGTTTCTATGTGGTAGATAACTTCACGAAGCGCATCAATACCCTCTTGAATAGTAAAAATGATAGGGTGGTGCACTGTCCCAATCATGTCGGCTACCTTTTGAGCTGCCGCTAAATCGGGTGAACCCTCAAGACCCACTGAAAACGAGTGAAGCTTAGGCCACCAAGCATCACTTTCGTCGTTATCTTCAATACGTTTAGCTGCAAAACGCTGTGTGATAGCAGAAATTACCGATGAGTCTAATCCACCAGATAGTAATACACCGTAAGGTACATCACACATAAGTTGACGTTTAACGGCTGCCTCTAGTGCGTCTTTCACATCTGATGACTCTGCACTGTTATCTTTCACTGCGTCGAATGTTTGCCAATCGCGTTTATAATACGGCTTTAATTCACCATCTTTACTGTAAAGGTAATGACCAGGAGGAAATTCTTCAATATGTTTACAAATTGGAGAAAGTGCTTTTAGCTCAGATGCAACATAAAAGTTACCGTGCTCATCGTGGCCAGTGTATAGCGGTATAATACCAATGTGATCGCGACCAATTAAGTAGGCGTCATTCTCTTCATCGTATAAGCAAAATGCAAAAATACCGTTCAAGTCATCTAAAAACTCAGGACCTTTTTGTTTGTATAGCGCTAATATTACTTCACAGTCAGACTGTGTCTGAAAAGTAAAATCAGTGTCTAAGTTTGCAGCTAACTCTTTGTGATTATATATTTCCCCGTTTACCGCTAAAATATGCGTTTTTTCAGGGTTGTATAAAGGTTGCGCACCACTAGATACGCCAACAATTGCAAGACGTTCGTGAACTAAAATTGCTTTTTCAGACGCGTAAACACCAGACCAATCTGGGCCTCGGTGTCGTAGTAATTTTGACATTTCAATTGCTTGAGTTCGCAATTGAGCGGGATCAGATTTAATATCTAATACCCCAAAGATTGAACACATAGTAACTCCTCATTCCTATTATGTGTGCAGATCAGCCACTTTGCTGAACTGCGAACCCTTGTTTTATCAGAAATATTTACTCAAGTCACATAGCTTTTGCAATTAATTAAGAATAATTTATGCACCAATGTTTAAGTGACCGCACCTTGTTGGTGAACAAGGAGTAACTATGATTATTTTTGCATCAATTCTATTGCTCAAACTCTATACTATTAGTGAGTTATCCAAGTGAGCTTGCTTTACAGACAGCTCGTTTTTGTAACACAGTGGTGCAATAAGCCACGACTTATTAGTAAAAGTTAAACGTAACTAATTATTGCTTAACGTTTGCTTTTAAGTGCAATTTTTAACTGGTTTAAATGACCGTCGAGCTTTTGTTTGGCGTGTAATGCTTGCTTAAACGTCACATATTCAAATTCAATTGTATCTAGTGGTCTGTATTGCGCAAATTGATGCAAGTCTGCTTCAATTACGGTGCCTAATAAGGGGTAACCCCCCGTTGTTTGCGCATCGTTTAACAAAACAATGGGTTCTCCATTTGGTGGAAGTTGAATACTGCCGGGGCTCACCGCAAGAGAAGGCAATGAGTGTGAGTGGGTTAAAGAATAATTATCACTTTGAAGCCTAACACCCATGCGGTTACTATTGTGACTCACTTTAAACGACGACTGAGTAAACCCATTAATGATCTGTTTTGAGAAAAGCTTTGCATGAGGGCTTGGGTATACGCGAACAATTTTACGTTTTGGCGGCATTAGTGCACCGCATTGAGTAAATTCTGATTGGTAAGGGGTTATTTTAATAGTGTTACCGGCTATGAGCGATTTGCCATTTAGTCCGCCAAAACCAGCATTTAAGTCAGTTGCTTTAGAGTTCATAACAACCGGGCTTTGAATCCCTCCTTTAACGGCAATATAGGCTCTTAATCCAGCTCTGCCGGTTGAAAATTTTAGCACCTGTTTTTGTTTAATATTATATGTCCAACCTGGGTAAATCGGTTTTTCATCAAGTGTTGCATTTAAATCAGCACCAAATAAGGCAATAACAGTGTTGCATTCAAACGCAAGTTCGCACAAGCCAACGGTTACCTCAAGAACAGCGGCGTTTTTATCATTATTTAAAAGGCAGTTTGCTATGGTTTGTGCGTAAGGGTCTAAGCTGCCAGACTGACTAACGCCTAAATGGCGGTATCCGTTACGTCCAAAATCTTGGATGCTCAGTAATGGGCCACTTTTAATAACTTTAATCATTATTTATTTCCCCACAGATACAGGTATAAATTCAAGCGTGTCACCAGGCTGTATTAAGCATGGGCTTTTTTGCGTTGCATCAAATAATGGTATGTCAGTTTGGCCAATAATATGCCAGCCACCAGGCGAATCTGCCGGGTAAATGGCTGTTTGCTCAGCACCAATAGCGACAGACCCTTTAGGTACTTTAACACGAGGTTCTGAGCGTCTTGGTGTAAAAAGTTGCTTGTTTAGTCCATTTAAGTATGCAAAACCAGGTTGAAACCCCAAAAATAAAACAGCGTACTGGGGCTCACTGTGAAGGTTAATGACGTCATCAATGCTTAAACTATGAAAATTTGCCACGTAGTTTAAGTCTTCGCCGTTATAATGCGTTTTGATTTTGTGGTGTTTAGCTACGAACTCATTAGGTTTAATGTTATTCCAAATAGCTGGTAATTGCTCAAGCCATTTAGCTAACTCAATATCTTGCTTTAAATATAAAGTGAGTGAGTTCATACCGGGTACAATATCAATAAATGAATTACCTTTTTTACAGTGATTTGCTAAAGACCAAATTTTTTTTTGAATACTGAGTGTTCCGCTAGTGCTTAAGTGAGATGCATCAAGCAATAAGCTATTGTTTGATAAGGCGTAAACGTGAGGATTTTGCATTAGTAAAACCTAATTCGAACATCATTAAGCAAACCTATCACATATTTAATTAATTATTTATACCCTTGAGACCAACACAGAACATTTATGCAAAATTGTTAACACACTTAAATTTAAATCTTATTGTCAATTAGATTTAAAAGTAAACTTTATATGTTTAGCCTCGTAATAAATAAGCACGACGTTTGAAATAATAATTAAATTTAAATGGTCTTAATTAGTACGGACTTGTTTAGAGGTACATTATGAATTATCAGCATTTATTATATTTATCGGGCGCTGCAATTATATTTAGCGCAGGCGCGTTTGCTTTATCGATGGAAAAGGTCGAACAAAGCGATGTAGCAGCCAGTATGCATGTAGAAAGCCTTGTACTAGGATCGGGGTGTTTTTGGGGCGCAGAAAAACGCTATGAAGCGCTAGATGGAGTAATTGATGCAGAATCTGGTTATGCAGATGGCAATGGGTTTGAGGCTACTTACAAAAACATTACTAAGCAATCACGCCGCTTTGACGAAAACAATTACGCTGAAGTAGTGAAAGTGACTTACAACAGCAATATTATTTCTGCGCAAGAGTTACTTAAAAATTACTTTGAAAGTCACGATCCTACTCAGTTAAACAAACAAGGTAATGACATTGGTACGCAATATCGATCTATTATATTAACGAGCAACGATGCGCAAAAAGACACAGCGTTAAAGATTAAAGCGCAATACCAACAATTATTAACCAATGCTGGGTATGGAAATATAGTCACCGTTATCAAGCCACTTGAGGGCTTTGTAGCTGCTGAAGAATACCACCAAAATTATTTGCAAAAAAATCCTAATGGTTATTGCCCTGATCATTCTACTGGTGTGGTTTTTGAACCAGTACCAGTTAAAACGAAAGACAACACTTCATTATTAGTGGGTAAACAAATAGTGATAATAGACTCTCGAGACTATTGCCCTTACTGCGAGAAGTTTAAAAAAGAGGTGGCAAATGACTACAAAGGCACCATCCCTTTGTCATTTAGATACGCAGATCAATTAGATGGGTTAACCATTAAATCAGCGACATGGGCAACACCCACAATTCTATTTTTAGAAAATGGTGAAGAAGTATATGGTCGCCAAGGCTACGCAAGCCGTGAGACATTTTACAAAGCTTTAGGTGCATTTAAATTAGGAGACAGTGAAGCTTATAAGGTTGCATTTAATGCAAAAACAGATCGCCCATATTGTAAAGAATATAAAATATTTAAAAACACACCCGATGGCACCTTTGTCGATAAGCTCAGTGGTGAGGCTTTATTTGACACTCGAGATCGTTTTAATTCTGGTACAGGTTGGCTGTCGTTTACGCACCCTGTTAAAAACAGTGTAACCGAACACGAGGACAATAGTTGGGGCATGCAGCGCATAGAGTTAAGGTCTAAAAGCACAGGTATTCACCTGGGGCACTTATTTCCGGGTGAGGGGCCTAGAGGAAAAGATAGATATTGTATAAACGCAACCGTATTAGACTTTGTACCTCGAGATAATAGCTGATACCCATATAAACCTATCGGTCTATAATTGGTGTTTCGACTAGTAAAGAAACAAGTACAAAAAAGCCCTCATAATTGAGGGCTTTATAAATATTTACTAAGTGGTGCACTTTTGTTGAAAAATAAAACAGCCCAAACTAAGTC
>NZ_PNDV01000042.1:0-20520 GCF_005930865.1 Pseudoalteromonas sp. S554
ATATATTCAATTGGGTATATTTCACCAGCTCAATATGAAACAGACTACTATGATAATTTAAACGAGTCAGGTAAAGTGGCCTGACTTAAACAAACTGGTCTCCGATGAACTCGGGGCGATTCAGTGTTGATATTCTATATGCTTGATATATACAAGCTAACATTGATAGAAAACAGATAAGCTAACAAGTTTTTAGTCGAGCCATGAACTGTTCTATAATTGTTCTAATTGCAAAACTCTTCAATTTGGTTTGTTACTAGATTTAAAAATACTTTTCTATGCTCGATTTTAGTAAGTAGCAGCTTTTGGATGTCTTCAGGAACTTTTCTTTCTCCTGCATCTATTGCCATTAGTAATGGCTTGATATCAACTACAAGAAGACCTGCCGCCCTTGCTGCTCGAATGAACTTTAATCTCTTTAATGCACATAAACCGTAGAGGGCATAACCTGATTTAGTTTTTTCTTCGCAGTGTATTATATTCTCAAGTGCATAATTCCTTATAGTATGGACAGACGTTTGTGCAGCTTGTGCCAGTTGAGAAATACTCAAAGGAAAATCCAACGCATCATCATCACTATTAATGAACTTACTGATGTCAGGGATCTCCGTTAAAAAACTGACTTCACCAACAGGAATGTTTTCAACCTTAGATTTAATCATGGTTTAGCATGTTTCCAATTTGTGTTGTTAATGGAATGCCTTAATATATCTTGATTACATTCAATCAATTGGCACTCCATTAACATTTCTATAAGTATATTACCGTTAAATGATTACCCCGCGCAGCAAGATAGCTCTTTAACGTCTTTGCTAAAGGTTTGAGCGCATAGCTTCAATCCTTCAACCATCGTCAAATACGGAAATAGTTGACCTGCTAAATCCTCTACGGTCATGTTGTTATGAATGGCTAATGCTGCACTTTGTATAAGTTCACCACCTTCATGCGCGAGTATTTGTGCGCCTAATATCTCACCTGTTTGTTTTTCTGCAACTAGTTTGATAAATCCATCAGTTTCAAAATTTGCTAATGCTCTAGGTACGTTTTCCATATCAAGTACACGACTTATCGTATCTATTCCTTCCGCTGAAGCTTGTTCTTCAGTTAGACCTACCGTAGCAACTTGTGGGTCAGTGAATATAACAGCAGGCATGGTAGATAGATCGAGTTGTGCATTTCCACCCGTCATATTAATTCCGGCTCTACTTCCGGCAGCAGCAGCAACATAGACAAACTGTGGCATATTGGAGCAATCACCTGCGGCATAAATGTTAGCTGTTGATGTTTCCATCATACTATTAACAACAATGGCACCACTTTTATCTGTTTTAACACCAACGTTTTCTAAACCAAGCTTGCCAGTATTTGCATGGCGACCAGTAGAAATAAGCAATTTTTCAGCGATTAATGTTCCTTCGTCAGTTTCCAATGAAAACCCATTGCTACCATAAGAAACATGACTTGCTTGCGTATTATTAAGTACACGAATGCCTTCTTTTTCAAAACATTCAGTCAGCTTTTCACCTAATAACGGATCTTCTGCATATAAAAGCGTATGTCGTGCTAATACTGTTACACTACTACCCAAACGGGCATAAGCTTGTGCAATTTCCAGTGCTATAACAGAAGAGCCGATGACAACCAGACTACTTGGTAACTCCTCCGAAAATAAAGCTTCGGTTGATGTCCAATAAGGAGTATCAATTAGCCCATCAATAGGTGGAACGCTTGGTGTAGAGCCTGTAGCAATTAAAATGCGATCTGCAACTAACTCTTCTTCACTACCATCAGACTTTTGAACTAACAAGGTATTTTCATTTTTAAAACGCGCATAACCTTTAAGTAAAGATAGCGCGGGGTTGTTCTCTAAAATACTTTGATATTTAGCATCGCGTAATTCTTCAACGCGAGCATTTTGCTGATGTGCTAATAAGGAGCGGCTAAGTTGTGGTTGAATATTCTCTAAACCATCAAACGGGTTAGTACGCTGCTGGTGCGCTAATTGTGCAGCACGGATCAATATTTTTGAAGGCACACAACCTACATTGACACAGCAACCTCCGATAACATCAGCTCCCTCAATGATAGTAACTCTTGCTCCGCCTTCTGCGGCTTTAATAGCACTGGCAAAAGCTCCTGAGCCACTACCAATAATGGCGACATGTAACTGTTCTGGCTGAGAGTTATCTGACGAGCAACAACTATTCGTTGACATATTTTATTCCTCTTTAAACGTTAAGCGGTACAAGTTTCATCGTCACAGCGCTTATTCGCTGGAGAAACCATGTCCCAAATTGATACGGCAACCATCAGTCCTAACCCAGTATAGGTAGCGTATGAACTCCAGCCATATTGAAACCAAGGGTATAAGGATAATAAGACTAAAACAGGTCCAGTTATGCCTATGAGAGTGCGTTGCCATTGGCGGTGACTAAACCAACCTAAGATATTCATTGCCAGCGCTAATACTGCAAACAGTGGTAACAACGTATTGATAAATACCCCTTCCCACTGACTAAGAAATCCCATCCCAATTGCCGCACCAAGACTAGCTATCGCGGGAAAACACATGGCGCATCCCATTGCCGAAACAAGTGCACCTATAGAGCCTGCTTTATCTCCGATACGCGTAACTAGTTCTAAGGGGCTAAACATTACTTATTTTCACTTTTTAAATTTGAAGGGTAGCCAGCGTTGGTAGTCGCTGCAATTAATGCATTGATGTTGGTTTTAGTGTCATCAAAAGAAACAACAGCTAGCTTAGGCTTGTAGGTAACTTTCGCATTTTCAACGCCATCAACATTTTCTAATGACTTTTTAACTGTGATTGGACATGTCGCACAGTTCATCGTTGGCACTTCCAGTGTAACTGTTTTTACTTCAGCAAAAGCACCAAAACTAGAAAGTGAAAGCAGTGCGGTTAATAATAATTTTTTCATAATTAGCTCCAAATTTTAAAATGTTATAAATTTCTTGATCTGTATATTAAGCAAACAAAAGTATCCAATAATTACTGGTCACTAAAATTGTCGCAACTATAGCGCTCAGCCAGAAAATGACTTTTCGTTGTTGCTGTTTCTTAGGAATTGCACAGGCCGTTCCCGGCTCACACTCTTCTACAGGACGGTAAATTTTCCAACCTGAGTAACCAAACAACAACACTACAAATGCGATAAATAATGGCCTATAGGGTTCAAATGCAGTTACATTACCAATCCATGAGCCACTTACCCCAAGTAATAACAGGAGCAAAGGACCTACACAGCATACGCCTGCGCCTAATGCTGCTATGATGCCTCCTATCATTGGAAGGTTTGATTTTTTTTGATTCATATAGATACCTCATTAAGTGATAATGCAAGTGTATTGCATGTACCTAAGTACGGAGTCAAGGGTGATTTATAAAAAATTTATCTTTGATAATCTGCTACGACAGATACGGGGAATAAGCTAACTTGAATTAAGGCGCAGAAGTAAAATTGGATATGCTGTTTTAGTGGGAAATGGTAGTTAAGTGAATCATTTACTTCGGTTGCAACGAATCAATTATTGGGCAGTGGCTATCGTCATCATTATTTTGGCATTGTCCTAAATGTTCTTCCAAAGCGTGTTCTAACAACAAGTCAGCCATCTTTTTTTGTACTGCGATCAGTTTTTTATTAGCTAATTCTTGTACTTTACTACATGGACTATCGTTTAACGCAAGTAACCCTTCAATCTCATTTAGCGTAAAACCTAATTCTTGAGAACGCTTGATAAAATGTATTCTATTTACCGTTTCTTTCGGGTAATGTCTATAGCCCTGCATAGGCTTTGGTGGTTGTTTAATTAAGCCTTTGCGTTCATAAAAGCGAATTGTTTCGACATTTACACTCAGTTCTTTAGCCAACATACTTATGGTTCGTTTAGACACGTTATCAATTACCTTACTGACTTTTTGTTTACTTACTTTATATCTAATTAAAGTGACCATCAATGAATACCAGTTTAAACATCGCTAATTGATTTTGTTTTTCTTCTATTAAATAAGTAAAGTTACCGTTGTTACAACAATATTAAACCACAACAATGTATGGTTTATCCTTTTTCATTATCAAAGTCCAAATTAGTGTTATTACATGCAGTTCTACATGAGTACACCCTAAAGATACTGTTAATATATCACAGGCAATTACGTAATGACACCACTTAAATAAACCTATATGATATGACACCATCTAAATAGACCTAATTAGGCAAAAATGTTCATAAGAGCATATTTACGAGCATCAACTTCTGAGCAAGATGCAAATAGAGCAAAAAGCTCATTAAAAAAATTCGTTTCTGGCTTCAGCAAACGAATTGCTTCTTTTTATATAGAAAATAAATCTGGTAATTCTTTAGATAGACCAGAGCTAATTCGTTTATTGGATGAATCAGAGTCCGGTGATGTTTTGTTAGTTGAATCAATCGATCGTTTAACAAGGCTAAGCCCTGATGATTGGAAAACTCTTGTAGCCTCAATAAATGAAAAAGGAATTAGTGTTGTTAGTTTAGATCTACCAACCAGTCATTTAACATTTGGCAGTTTTCCAAGTGATGATTTTATGAGATCAATACTTAGTGCTATTAATAATATGCTGTTAGAAATATTAGCGGCCAGTGCATATAAAGAATATCGAGAACGTGAACGTAAGCAAAAAGAAGGTATTGTAAAAGCACAGCAAAAGGGACTTTATCACGGTCGTCAGCCTGATTTAGAGGCTCATGATAGGATTGCCTCGTTTACTGAAGCTGGATTTAGTATTAATAAAACGGCTGAAGCAGTTGGAGTTAGTCGAAGTACGGTAATTAGAGTTAGAAAAAAGCTTAAAAATTTAGACTAAGGTTAATTTCGAGGGGATGGGCGCAAAACCCCTATTAGCAAGAAGTAGTTAGTCAAAATCTTAATGTCTGAAGTCAAGATTTGACCCTAGGCTTTTAATTAATACTGTCGAGTGAGCATATAGTCGGCAATGTAATTTAAATACGCAGAGCGAGTTTTTATTTTCAATCCGTCGAATTTATGCTGTATATATGCAGAGTAATAGCTCAGTCGCTCGCATAGTCAAGAAAACGACCCAGTCGCTCGTTTTATACTGAGAAGAAAAGCGAGCACGCATGAATTTTAATAACACTGGCAATTAGTTGACAAGTTTGTTAAAAATAAACCAATAAGAAAACGAGCTACGCTGTGGTAGAAATACGCGCGATTAGCTCGCTATAAACATGTTAAATTGCAAAGGAAGCATCGTGTCAAAACTTAATGAAACGTGGGATTTATTCGCATTATGGATCTCTAAAAAGATTCGAAGTCCATTTTCAAATTTCGCTACAAAATTCACATTAATTATTGGAAGTACGATTGTTGCTTCCCCGATAATTGAGCATTTGCTATTCAATGCAATACTCAAGCAGTGGTTGAATATAGATTTAAATATTGAAGTACCAGATCTTAATGCTTATATATTTGGTTCATCATTAATCGTTTTTTCATTAATTCATAATTTAATATATGTAAAATTAACCAATCAATATCAAGTTAAACTTAAAGAAGTTGAAGGCTCTGTTTATAAAAAATTGTGGGAGCACTTAGACACAGTTATTGATAATTCGGCTAGGTTAATTAATTTGTATACTAAAGTGTATGATGAGAGCTTCGACGAGTATGCTCTGAAAGCTGAGGAATCAATAATCGCTTGTGCTGATTTTCTTAGAAAGAACCGCCCATTTTTCTTTTCTGAAAACTTTTATGAAAAGTGTGTAGATATCAATAGCGTTTCTTATAAAATTACTGAGTATTATCGTGTCTGCTTAAAAGCACAAAAATATGATAAAGGTCTTTTAAAATCACAGGATATTAATAATGTTAGTCTTGAGAGAGTTTTCAAAGAATTTAATTTCCTTGAAGCCCAAAAAGATGTGAAGAACTTATTTTCACCTGCTAAAGAAGACTATGAGTTAATCTGCTCTGAAATAAGAAAGCGCATAAATGCAATTTAACAAGGCGTTTAAACGGAACTAAAACAGTGGGTTACGTTTCGCTTCGCTACACATTTTAACCCACAATTTTAGTCCGCTTAACGCGGCGTTATATTTCGAGGAGAGTTCGTGTACAAGCTAACTATTGCAATAATATTAATGTCACTCGTAGGGTGTGCATCGGTGCCAGCAAATTATGGAAAGCCAGAAGTAGGATCAAAAATAGGAGTAATGTTACTTATAGATGAGTCACCAACATATCAACATATTGGCACGACTATCTTTAGTAATAAAAATCTTAGTGAAACTTCAAACACTAATTATCATCAGAAATTTAATCATAAAATATCAACTATATTGACAAACCATGGCCACATTCCTAAATTAATTACTGCAAATCCAAGTCTTCTTGAAAACAAGAACTCCTTATTTAGTTACGTTGATTTTAAAGATAAATATAAAGCTACTCTGGATAAAATTGCTCAAGAAAACACCCTAGATTTCATAGTTATTGTTTATCCTCCATCTGGACCAGCGTGGGTAAACTCATCGGCTTATCTATCAGGTTATGGTTTATATTCTAGGTGTATCTTCGGATCATGCGATGCTTATGCTTTAAATTATGTGAGTGCTAGAATTTATGACGCTAAAAATAAAACATCTCTAAATCCAATGGATTTCGGTTTCTTTGAGCAAGTACCAATGCCAGAAGTTAATATTCCTGATGAACCTAATGAGATTCAGGCTGATCAGGTGGATGCTGCTGCAGATAAAGCACTCAACAACTTCATGACTAAATTCACTGAAATGCTAAAAACCTCAGAGTTTATTTAAATTGAAATATAACAGGTGACTAAGGTTATGACTGTCCGCAAATCACTGTGACTATCATATTTAGTAAAGACTTATTCAGTTAAACAACAGTAATATTTTACGGTTGTTTCTAAACTATTCGCTTCACAGCTACATGGCGTAGCTGTGTGCATAATCTACAATACGTGCATTTTGGCTTTTTAAGTATTCACGGCCTGCTTTTACACCAAGCTTATGATCTTTACGTAGATCGTCGTTTGTACTGCCTAACAGTTTGCTGTGCAGTGTTTCGTCTGCAAAAATTTGTATAATTTCTACATCACTTGGCGGGTTTGCCATAAAGTTTAGCTCGTCTAAGTAAGCTTGTTCGTGCTGAATTAGGTAGTCGAGTGTTTTTGGGCAGTAACCGGCAGCTGTAGCAAGCGATCTAAGCTTTTGAACCCATGCAGATTGCGCTTGAAAATCAGCATCTACCGTTCTAATAACCACAATTTTACGTGCCCCACGGTTATACGCTTCGCGTACTGGTAATGGTGCTGCTAGCCCTCCATCAAGAAAAAAATCTTCTTGGGCTTTGTTTATTTGCGTGGTTTCGTTAGCCGCTTGCGCATTTAACCAAGGCGTTAATTTAACACCTTGTTTGTATAAAAATGGTAAAGCACTTGACGCTTTTAATAGCTCTCTCCATTGATGCTCTTCACCCGTTGGCGATAAGTAATAGGCTTTTCTGTCGCGTGCGTTTGTAGCAGTAATAAGTAACTCACGTTCACCTAAAGACGTTTTAGCTGTTTTAAAGTCAATTGCTCTATTTACTTCTTTGGTTTTATCAAAGTACCAGTCTAAATCAACAATGTGTTTTCCCATTAAGCCACGACCTAGCTGAAAAAAACGTTTATTACGAGACAGCCCTCTAATTAGGCGTTTAGCGTAACCTTTTTGACGTGCTAAATAACTTGTTAAGTTTTGTGAACCTGCCGACGTACCAATAAATAAATCGAATGGGTCGTAGTTTTGCTCTAACCACGCATCAAGTACACCTGCGGTGAAAATCCCTCGCTGTCCGCCACCTTCAGCAATTAACGCAACCTTAGGCTGTGCTATTTTAGTTACTGAAGAAGCTGTTGCGCTGTTTAGAGAGTTCACGGTGTACCTGCCTTTAATTTAGTAATGTTTGTTTCAATAAATACATTTTATAGAATTAAAGTAATGCCTTAAAATTGATTGTTTAAATCAGTTTGATTGATAAAATAGAACGAAAAACTATCCATTAGTACACTTAGCTAATAATGACCAATGCGTTTTTCTTATTTTAAATATTTAGGCATCACATCAATTAATTTAAATTGTAAATTACTGATTGATGCCACTACTTTAACAAGCCTTAGGTGTACGCTTGCTTAACTAAAATAAAAATGAGTATTGACGAGTGTATTAAATAGCTAAATAACCTATTTTACTTAGCTACAAAGAATTAAGCCGTTTGTTTATTAGCTTGGCGCTCTAACTTGTAGTTTTCTGAATTTAAGCCTTTTTTCCAGTAACCTGATGCCACTATGTTGCCCCTTGGTATTGAATGCGTGTTAGTTAATGCTGCTTTAAGCTCACGCACTAGCCCAGCTTCAAGTGCCATAAATACAATAGGTGGCTGTTCATAATGCTGTAGTGTGGTTAATGCATTAGCCATCTCAACCTCTGGCGTTGTAGTTATTAACCAAGTGACTTGGCGCGTTGAATCTAAGCTGATTATATCCGCATCAGTTGGGGCGTGAATAAACGCGTCAATTTTGGCGTTTATTGGCAATTGCTTAATGTAGCCTTTTATAGCGTTTACTGAGGTCAAATCGCCCATCAATATATAACGAGGGTGGGTAAAATTATCTAGCTTTTTAGGACCGGGGCCTGCAATAGCCAGTTCATCACCTACTTTAGCGGCTTTAGCCCAGTTAGTTGCAGGGCCTTGGTGCATATTAATAACAAAATCGAGCGTAATTGCACCATTACTTTTATTTACATTTTGTATTGTGTACGAACGCATACACGCTGTTTTTAAATTGAAGTCGGCCACACCGTTTTTTGGAATAAGCACTTTTACATAACTACCAATGTGATCAGAAGTTAAATCTGTAAACTCTTCAGAGCCTAAAACTATACGTTGCAAATGCGGGGTTATTTGCTGTGTGTTTAATACTGTTGCTTTGCGTACTTTTTTTACCATATAAATTAACCTCATTGATTAAAAATCACTGCTTTATAAAGCAGACATTGCACAACGCCCCACTGGTTGATAAAATCAACTATATAGATTTAATTGACTTTGTCAACCATTTGGGATGTATCATGAACACCTCTTTAGCCAATACGCTATTTATGTTAATGCAAAACTACCGGGTAACCATACGCGAAGCCATTAATGCCAGCGAGCTCGGTTTAAATGCAATGCATGTACGTTGCTTACATATTATTGCAAGTACCTCGCAGTGCACAGCAAACGACATTGTAAATAAAACCCAACGAGATAAGGCTCAAATAGCGCGGCTTGTAAAAGAACTTATAGCTTTAAAGCTTATAAATAAGTGTGCCAGCGAACACGATAAGCGCTGTTTTATTTTAACGTTTACCGATCAGGGTGCCGTGCTTTTTGAAAAATTACTGGCCGCAGAAAAACATGTAAACGATCAAATGTGTAAAACGTTAAACCCAAAGCAAATCAATGACTTTTTAAACACGGCTCAGCAAATGATCAAAAATATGCAATGATCTTCACTTCATTACTTGGCATAAGTTAAACAAAACACATATACTGTACACTTATACAGTATATGTGTTTTGGTTGTTTATTTATGTTTGTTATTCCTATTTATATAGAAGCAGGTATTTGCGGGTTTGAATCTCCTGCCGCACAATACACTGAGCTTGGCGTTTCCCTTGATGAGCTATTAATAAAGCACCCTGATGCCACTTTTATTGGTATTGCGTCGGGTAGCTCTATGCAAGAAGTAGGGATTTTTGAGGGTGATTTACTTGTAGTAGACCGAGCAGAGCACGCTAAAGATGGCGATGTAATTGTGGCTAATTTAAATGGCTTATTTGTGTGTAAGCTACTTGATAAAACAAACGCTCGATTACTATCGGCTTCGCCTTTATATCAACCCGTTAATATTACGCCTAGCGATGAATTTCAGCTTGAAGGCGTAGTCAGTTTGTCAATTCGTATGCATCGCCAAAGCCCTGAGTTACTTTCATGTATGCCTTAGTCGATGCCGTGGCGTTTTATGCCAGCGCCGAGAAAGTATTTGATCCCGCCATTCGTTCAAAACCTGTGGTTGTGCTCACTAATAACGACGGCTGCGTATGTGCGGTATGCCCTATTGCGCGACGTTTAAATATTCCTAAATTTGGCCCTTATTTTAAAGTTAAGCAGTTACTAGAACAAAACAATGTGGTTGTACGCTCTAGTAACTATGAACTATACGCTAATTTAAGCGACCGAATGATGAGTGTGATTGGCCGCTTTTGTGACACCCAGCATATTTACAGTATTGATGAATCGTTTTTGCACTTTAGCGGCTACGAAAACGTTGTAAAAGATTGGCATACTTACGGGCACCTTATTAGACGAACCGTATGGCGAGAAACAAAACTCCCCGTTGGCGTGGGGTTTGGGCCAACGCCTACACTTGCAAAAGCGGCAAATCATGCAGCTAAAAAATTAACAGGCTTTGACGGTGTTGCTGTCATATATGACGAAGCAAGCCGGCGAGCTATTTTACAGCGCATGGACTGCCAAGATGTATGGGGAATTGGCAAGCGCTTAGCTAAAAAGCTAAAAATAATGAACATAAATACCGCATGGCAGCTTGCACAACAAAACCCAAAAACTATGCGCCGCGCTTTTAGTGTGGTGGTAGAGCGCACAGTAAGCGAGCTTAATGGCTTAGTATGTTTAAACTGGGATGATGTACGCCAAGATAAACGCGAAATTTACTCAACTCGCAGCTTTGGAGAGCGTATTTATGAACCAACCGCTCTTAAAACCGCTTTAATTAACCATGTCACTATTGTGGGCAAAAAACTAAGAGCCCAAAAGTCGCTAACAAAGCAATTATATATTTTTGCATCTAGCTCATCTCATGAAGATGTATTTTATAAAAAGTCTTATATGTATCAGTTTAGTATGCCAACAAACGATACTTGCGTTATGGCCAATGCGGTGTCTGAGGTGTTTGAAAAAATTTACCAACCTGGCGTGCGGTTTTATAAATGTGGTGTAGGTGCACTAGAACTCACCGCTGAGCAATTTCAGCAAAGTGACTTATTTGCACCACAACAAGATAACCCAAAGTTAATGGGCTGTTTAGATGCTATTAATACCCGATACGGCAAAGGTATGTTGGGCTTAGCAAGTAGTAAATTAAACGATCGCTGGCATATGAACAGAGATTTTTTATCGCCTCAGTACACAACCCGCTGGCGAGATATACCAAAAATAAAATGCGATTAGCTAATAGTTGATATATTACTGGATAGCTTTTTTAAACTTGCACTCAACACTTGCTGAGCTTAATGTGTAAATAAGCATGTCGTTAGGTAAAAAACGAATGCTTTGTCGAATTGTTTTTTCGTTTATAGGATCATCACAACGGCTCATTCGTAAGCCATTATCAAGCCCATCACTTTTATATTTTAACGAACTAGTAATAAAGCAAAAGTTTGGCTTTTGTATAGTTTGAGTTCCGTTATGTAATGAGCCAAACACAATTTGTTCACCCAGCTTAAACCCCTCACTTGGGTTACTTGCATTAATTAAACTCAAGTCACTGTTTACGCATAACCCTGAATTAGCAGAAACCACCTTATATGTACCAAGTTTTGATTTTAAAAGGGGTATAAAGCGTGCCTTATTGCTTGGCTCAGCAGCTACATGAACGCTGACAAAAACAAATATGAATAAAGTCAATTTGATGTGTTTCATTAAGTAAACGTATCCTTATGCGTTAATTATTTATTTAGTTCGTATACTAAATGGCTTAACTTTATTATATTGCTAAATATAACAGAGATTTACTATTAGAAGACAAGGCTATATAAAAAGAAAAAACTAAATTAAGGCATGTAGTTATTAATCACATTTTGAGATACGTTATCGAACAATAAAACGATTTAAAATAATGCGCTAAATTAAGCGCATTACTATAAGATTTACTGCCAATATTTTGCGAATAATTGCGGGTAGGCTTGTTTTAAAAATTTTGCTTTGTCTTTAAAGCGTTTGCCTGCGGGTTGGTCGCCTGATGGCACGAAGGGTAATTCATCCTCGTTGCGCTCTTCATATAATAAGCCGGCGATGAGGTCATACTCGTCAATGTATGGGTAAGGCTGTTCATTTAAGTGATAAACAGGTGTACATAATGCAATGGAGTCGGCATTAACGAGCGCGTTATCAAACACAGTTTTACCGCGTGAAATAAGCCAACATCTAAACTCACTAAAACCATATTCGTCATTGCAGCCTGCCATAACAAACGCAGCGCCAAATAAATCCCATGAAAAACATTTACGCATATTTATGCCGAAAAACTTATCAAATGCAATAAGTTGCTGATCGTCTAAATTGCTTAGGTTTGCTTTAAGGTGGTCGCTTACACTTTGCGGATCAAGGCCTAAGTCGGGTGTAGTCACTAATTCCCAAAAAGCCTGCTCTGATAACGCTGCCATTATAAAATCTCTTTTACTCGGCCTACTTGGCCATCTTCTAATCTCACTTTAATACCATGCGGGTGGTTTGGTGATTTAGTTAATAAACGCTCTACCACGCCTTCAGTTAATGTACCGCTTCGTTGATCTTCTTTTAAAACAATATTAACTACAGTGCCTGGTGATATTTGCGAACGAGAAGGAACAGCCATTATTTAAACCCTAAATATAATTTTTTTAATTATAACGCCCAACTGCAGGCAAACCAACAAAACCCATTTTAATTGGCAAAAAACACGATATGTGTCGGTTTTATCGTCAATTTAATACCCGCTAGTTGAGTAATAACTATAGATTTAAGGTGTTCAATCTCAGAGTCAGCGTTATTAAGCGCTATAGTATCATCAAAATAGCAGTTAACTTTTAAGGTGTTAGCTTCGTTATTTAAATCGACAGTGTGTGTAAGGTATGCAAAATCGGTCACTGAGTCTTTTATAGACTCACAGGCTTTAGTCAGCGCTGCGCGTATTTGTTTGTCTCGTTGCTTTTGTGTTTTAGTCATGAGGAGGATTATTTATTTTTTTCTGCTTGTTGTTTTTTAAATTCTTCGTAATTTGAGTCTTGCTCTTTAAGGCACTCATAATATTCTTTATCGGCTTTGTAATTACATTCGTTAAGGCGGGCTGATTGCAATTGTTCAAAGCGTGCGTCGGAACTACACCCGGCTAAAATAGGTAATCCGATTATAAATACAGCACATACTTTTAATTTATTAATAACCATCAAATTTCCTTACACTATTGCGTTTAAAAAGACGTTAAATTATGCCGAATATATTGTATATTAGCGCCATAAAAATCTTCGTATTTACAGGACCACTTATTATGATGTCGCAGTTACAAGCCTTGTTTCAGCGTATAGACAAAAGCAAGATATTTCAATCATTTGTTATAGCTGTCATTATTGTTTCTGCCCTTACTGTAGGCGCTCATACCTATAGTCTTCATCCTACGGTTGAGCTTGCACTTAACTGGATGGATATTGGCATAACCGCATTCTTTTTAATTGAGCTGATTATTCGCTTTGTTGCAAGCAAAGGCATAAAAGACTTCTTTTCAAAGGGCTGGAATATATTCGACACCATTATTGTATTGGGTAGTTTATACCCTGCTGCGGGCTCTACAATGCTAATAGCGCGTTTACTACGTATATTTAGAGTGCTCAGGTTAGTGTCGATGATTCCTGAACTTAGACTACTCGTTAACTCCTTGCTTAAAGCAATCCCGCAAATGGGCTACATAGCTCTGCTTATGTTTGTTATTTTTTATATTTACGCCGCTATGGGCAGTATGATGTTTGCCGACATTAACCCCGTGCTTTGGCAAGATGTGTCTATATCAATGCTAACGCTATTTAGAATAGCGACCTTTGAAGATTGGACCGACATAATGTACGAAACAATGGCGGTGTACGAGCTAAGCTGGATTTACTACCTGACCTTTATATTTTTAACCGCGTTTGTGTTTTTGAATATGATGGTTGGCGCAATTTTAGAAGTAATGGGTGAAGAACACCGAAATGCACGAGAAGAACAGGCCGATAACGACTCGCTTCCTGCAACACAAGGACAAGTTAACGAATTACAAGCGCAAATAGCAGAGTTAAAAACATTGCTGAGTAAAAAGTAACAGTTTAAGCCTCACAAAATATGTTTGTGGGGCTTAAAACTCAATTAGCCTGTTACTCATCTGATGTACTTTCTACTGTTTCAAACGATATCACGTCGTCCACTTCCATTTTAAACGCCTCTAAAAACGCATTTTTTAATACCGACACCACTGCCTGAAACGTAGATATATCGGTGTTGTATAATGTGCCATCGATCGGTATGCGCGCAGCAACTAACTCAGATTCATCATTTTCAAGTAATTCGCTGAGTATATCTATGCTGCCTTCAAAAATAGCAGTGAACAATCCGTCGTCGTCTTTTTCTATATCTTCACGCCACGAAAAAACACTCAAGTCATAAACACCGGCCTTTGCATAGCCGTTTAAAACATTGTCTTTTGCAGCAACCTCCATTGCACCATCAATGCCTCCTGCTTCAATGTCAAACGGAGTGTACACTTTAAAAACCGTTTCTAAATGTTTAACCGAAAAACGTTGAACCTCTACATTAAAGTCAAAGTTTGCTTTTTCACTAAATGGGTCTAATTGCCCTTTAAGAGACAATGCAGCTTCGCCCATTAAATCCCCTTCAATGTTTAACGAAGTCACTAAGGTTTTTGTAAGGTTTTGAGCATTGGTTATGTTTTTAATCTCTGCATCAATATTTGAGATATAGGTAGGTTTATCACCCTCGCTGGTGGCATTTACTAACGAAACTTTACCGTTATCAATACTTAAAGTGTCAATTGAAAAAGGGACTAAATTATTAGCAAGCCCTACCCAGGTTGTTTCATTTTTAACTTGTTTATTTTGCTCTGTTTTATTAGGGGCTTTGTCGTAAACCACAATTTCAGGGTAGGTAAATTGCATATTTGTCACTAAATTCCCTTTCAGTAGTGCTGACCATGAAAGCGAAAAATTGAGTGTTGCAACGCTAAGTAGTGGTTTAGGCGCTAAATTATCCTCTTTGGCATAAATTTTTATGCCGTCAATAGCATACGCACCGCGGTACAAATATAAATCAACGTCACCTACGTGGCCTGTTATTCCCTGCGTGTCTTTAATTTGTTGATTAACATAATATTGAATAGCATGGGGCGCACCAACACGGAATATTAATAAAAGCACAATGATTAAAACAAAACCAGTAAACCATTTAGCTCGAGTAACCTTTGAAATTAACGCCATATAACCATCCTTATTTGTGTAATTATGAGCATGACAATGTGTAAAAACTACACAAAAATAAGCACAACTGCGCTGTTAAGTACTTAAATTACTGGGTGCACGCAAAATACTATTTTAACTTTTGCAATGGGTATGCCACACAGACAGTTATTTAAAAGCCACAAAAGAGTGTAAAAGGAAGGAATAAAAACTAAAAAGGGTTAGCACTATGCTAACCCTATAAAATAAAGAAATTAAAAAACTAAAATTACTCAGCGTCTACAATAATGCGAAGCATACGACGAAGTGGCTCTGCTGCACCCCATAAAAGCTGATCGCCCACTGTGAATGCGCTAATATATTTAGGTCCCATAGCAAGCTTACGAATACGTCCCACTGGGATACTTAGCGTGCCTGTTACTTTAACCGGCGTTAAATCGGTGGATGTAATATCACGCTCATTTGGAATAACCTTAACCCACTCGTTGTGCGAAGCTAATATTTCTTCTATTTTCTCTACGCTTATGTCTTCGCGTAATTTAATAGTCATTGCTTGGCTATGACAACGCATTGCGCCAATACGAACACATAAACCATCAATAGGTACAGGCTGCTGAGTAGAGCCTAAAATTTTGTTAGCTTCAACTTGTGCTTTCCATTCTTCCTTTGATTGTCCACTTGGCATAGGCACGTCAATCCATGGGATCAAGCTACCTGCTAATGGCACGCCAAATTGATCTTGTGGTAAATCGCTTGAAGCCATTTTTTCACTGACTATTTTATCAATTTCTAAAATAGCTGAACTTGGGTTATCGAGTTGCTGAGCAACACTTGAATGAATAGCGCCCATTTGTGAAATCAGCTCTTTCATATTGCGTGCACCCGCACCCGAAGCTGCTTGGTAAGTCATAGGGCTTACCCATTCAATAAGGTCTTTCTCAAACAAACCACCTAAAGCAAGGAGCATTAACGATACCGTACAGTTACCGCCAACAAAGGTTTTAACGCCTTGCTCTAAACCTTGAGTAATGACATCTTTATTTACAGGGTCAAGAACAATAATGCTGTCATCACTCATACGAAGTGCAGAAGCTGCATCAATCCAGTAACCATCCCACCCCGATTCACGAAGCTTTGGGTAAACCGCTTTGGTGTAATCGCCCCCTTGACACGTAACAATAATATCCATTTTTGCAAGTTCAGATACATCGCTTGCATCAAGTAGCGGTTTTGCATCACCCGCTAAATCAGGACCAAGTTGTCCGGCTTGTGAGGTAGTAAAAAAAGTGGTGTCTATATTGGCAAAATCATTTTGCTTTTCCATACGCTCTAATAACACAGAGCCAACCATGCCACGCCAACCGACCAAACCTACTTTTTTCATTGTTTTATCCACTGTTTTGTTCATAAAAAATGCCTTAATACATTAAAAATTAAATTCATTGCGTGAGATTCAATTTTCAAGTTAACAAACTAACACTGCTAGACGGCTAAAACTAGTCAATAAAACAGAACTTAAAAATTTTTCATGCGAAATTAAGGTATAAAAAAAGCCCTGTATTTAATACAGGGCTTATAGCGCGAATGTACAAGGTTTAACGCAAGCTAAAATTAAAATTCATAACTATAGCTTAAGCTAAACTCGGTGCCTGTTTCTTGGCCCCAAAGGGTTAAACCTTCTTGCTCTATTTGTTTTTCTTGGCCAAGAATATTCTTCACTTTAAAATTAACTTTAGAGTTAAAGTTAGGAAAGTAAGAATAAACTAAATCAAGTGAGTGAAATGACTTTTCTTCAGCATCTTCGTTTCCACGCGTACCTGGTACGATAATTCGCGGCCCAAACACATTGTAAATAACCGATGTTGAATGAAAACCGTCATCTGAATCGTAACCCATTTGTAAGTTAGCAACCCATTCAGAGTGGCCTACTAAACGGCGTTTGTTGTTAGTAACAATGTTTGAAACGGTATCGGCTTCGAGTGCTTCTTTAAGTTGCGTTTCAAATAATGAATCGACATTATCTGAGTCATTTATACCTAAATTGACGCTCGAATCAGATAGCGTTACGTTACCCGACAAAAATGCAGACGACCAATCTTTATTAATAAAACCAAAGTCAGTTAAAAAATCTACCTCAATACCAGATAGCTTACCCGACTGCGCATTAGCCGTAAGTAATTGCGGAGACGCACCACCTACACCTGCAAGTTCAACCATTTCAATTGGGTTTTCTATGTCCTTGTAAAACAATGCAACTGACAGGTTATTACCTGTTGGCATGTACCACTCAAACCTAAAGTCAACATTCGTTAATTCAGAGCTTTGTAAGCTAGGCGAACCACGAACCAAAAATTCAGTCAGCGGGTCAACAAAAAACGAAGTACTTACATCACGTAAATCTGGGCGAATAGTGGTTTCACTCACGTTTAAGCGAAACTGCATTTCTTCATCCATGATGTACGTAACAGCAAGTGATGGAAAAAAAGTATCTTCGTTAATGACAACGTCTTGAATTTCTTCAAGCGTGTTTTCGAATAAGTTTGAATGTGCCTGATAGCCAATCGATACTTGTTTGAAATCTTCCCAGCGAACACCGCCGGTAATACGCCATGTATTTTCAAAAAAGTAGTCAGCCATAAAGTAATAAGCATCTAACTTATGCGCTGCACTGTATTTGTCACCGTCAGTTGTGCCATCATCAAAAATACCTGAACCCGTAGCACTTGTGTAAAACGCGTCGTTTGATGTGTTTGCATCAGCAAAAATATCGCTAATGTTATTACCAAACGTAAACTCATCGCTTATACCACGGTGCGTTATGCCAAATTTAACATTGCTTGCATCACGTTTTTTTTCTGAAAAGTCACCGCCAATTTTAAGTTCGAGCTCGTAGCCGTCCCCATAAAAAGGTAACCCCATGTTCCAACCAAATGTTTCTACGTCATCGTGAAGTACCTGGTATTCACGCGTAATATTAGTTGCTGCAACATCTTGAAGCTGCTCTGACTCAAATACACCGTCGTTATAGTTTTGTTGAAAAACAACATCTAAACCGCCTGGTGCGTTACGATTAGCTCTACTTAAGCCACCATACCAATCAAAAAATAAATTATTTAGCTCTGGAAAGTTATGCGTGCCTTTAAGCTGAGAAGAAAACATTTCACGTTCTTCGTAGCTAATATCAACACGGCGAAGCTCAGTAACACCCTCTTCGGTTTCATTGGCATCGTAATAGTTACGATTACGAACCCGATCGCTCATATCGTGTAGCGCAATGTTAGTAAGCTCAAATCGATGGTTTGAGTTAAACTCATAGCCAAGATTTAATGTTCCGCTCCAACGAACATTTTGTTCAGTCGATGTGCCATCGTAATATTGTGCAAAACATTTGTTCTCACAACCCAAACTACCTAGGCTTGAACCACTTTGTTCTTGAACAACTTCCCATTCGTTGTCATAAGAAACAGCCGCAAGCACACCAAAGGTACCTATTTCGCTTTCTAGTCTATCGCCCACGGCAACAGAAAAGCTCATAGCTGGGTCAACATCTTCCTTGCTAATGCCTACATTCCAATCAAGCGATTGAATAAGATTTTTACGCTCTTCAAGCGTAGAATTAATATTGCCTTCAAGGCCTGCGTCGCTGGTAAGTGCGGTAGTAAATACATTAGATAGCGCACGTGTGCCATCATCACGGCCCATCCAATCATCATCACCGCCTTCGTAAAAGTAGCCAGAATCACTATTTGACGTGTTATACGATGAGCCTACTTGTACTTTAAATAAAAAGTCAGACGGAATAGACTTGGTACGAATGTTGACATTACCACCACCAAAATGCGCAGGCATATCTGGTGAAAATGATTTTTGTACACTTAAGCTTTCGATTATTTCAGATGGAAATAAATCGAGCGGCACAACCGAGCGAGTAGGATCGGGGCTTGGTACATACATGCTATTTAATTGTGTACTTGAGTAACGCTCACCTAAACCACGCACATATATAAATTTACCGTCAACTAAGGTTAAGCCTGTTACACGGCGAAGAGCCGATGCAGCATCACCATCGCCGGTGCGTGAAATTTGGTCGGCACCCATAATATCAGCAACAAACGCCTGATTTTGGCGTTCTTGCAGTACTGCACCTGCGCTCCCTTTGAGTCGTTGCCCTACTGCAACCACTTCTTCTATTTCTTGCTCTTGAATGTCGGCTTCTGCAGCAGCAGTATTTACCGACCAACCAAATAGTGCAGCCAAAACGGCGCAATTTAATGTTGATAAGGCAAGTTTAGAGGGTTTATAAGAATTCATTTTTATACTCCGAAACAAAACAAGACATTAGCCGGGCTTTCGCCCGGCCTAAAGCGTTTAAGGTTAAAGACCTACTTTTACCCAACCCGCTGTCCAGTCTGTTTGTGCATCCATTGCACCAATGTAATCTACTGTATCAAAGTAGCTATCTAGGCTAGAAGAATCAAAACCTGCACCTAGTAGTAATGATTCACTTGAAGGCATGTAACCGTTACTCGCTAGTGCAAGACTTGCAGCTGTTTGCACTGAGTTACCAGCTTGACCTAAGAACCAAGACTCAACATTGCCATCACCAATTGCTTGAGTACCAAAGTTGTTAGCTGTTTCACACGCAACCACTGAGTGAGTGATAGTAAGTGAACCGTCTTCGGCACGTGGTGCTGAGTCAGAACCTACACGTAAACAGTTTGCGTAATCTGCGCCACCCGTTACCACTACGTTTTTAAGTATGCCCGCAGTACCTGCACGTAAGCGAATACCGTTTACGCCTGCGTCACCAATAATGGTTACATTAGAGATAGTAGGCATAGTAAGCGGTGATGCATCTGAATCAAATTCAGAGTTATCAGCTTCAATCGCGTTATCGCCCTCAGATCCTGATTGTTTGATAAGTACGTATTGCGCTTTACCCGTCCAACCAAATGACCAATCTAAAGAGTCGTCACCAATATTTGTAAGCACTAAGTGGCTGATGTTTGCAGTGCCACCGAAAAACTCTACGCCGTCATCTAGGTTTTCATGAACGTGGATGTAATCTAGCTCTGTTTGGCTACCTACACCAGCAAGTGATATACCGTTTAGTTCATCACCATTACCTAAAGTTTTGCCGGCTTGTTTTACAGCAACATACTTTAATGTACCTGAGTT